>JBAXYP010000029.1:0-12051 GCA_041670725.1 Sphaerochaetaceae bacterium | reverse complement strand
GTTGAAATAGATCAACGTCACCTCGGCATAAATTCCATCAGAGAGCGGGATGCGATGGGAACGGTTTTTCGTTGTGGCGAGGATAAAAGAACCCGCGCTAAGAATGCCGGGATCAAGATTGATCCTTCGTCCACCATTTTCAACAAATCGTTCTTCGATGTCATTCGTCTCCCGTTTGATGGCCGCAAGTCTGGCAGGATCGACCAAATCCTTGAACACCAGAAAATACCGACTCGGATTCCCTCCCATCTCGCCGTCATAGTAATCGGTGTAAGAAAAAGGAGTGTGCTCGCTTTCAGAAAGAACCGGGCCATACGCATTCACAAGGAAGGAGAGAAGTCGGTCATGTTCCTCCTTTCGTGTGGAAAGCACCCCGATGACCAGCCTTTCCGGCGTGAACGGAACAATGACGCCCATGGCTCACCCCGCAAAAAAGACGCCATGCAGGCGTAACGTCCGTGCCGTGTTTTTCAGTTCTTCCACCACATCATGGTACGCCTGTTCGTTGGGTATCTCCGTCTCGACGAAAAAGGAATACTCCCACGGTTTGCCGAAAATCGGGCGGCTTTCCAATTTCTTCATATTGAGCCGGTGAACCGAAAGTACATGAAGTACATCGAACAACGCACCCGGCTTGTCCGTGACACTGAAGGACATAACCGCCCTATTGGGGATATTCGACGAAACAAACGCCATTCCGTTCTCTTCTCTACAGATGACATAGAAGCGTGTATAGTTGCTCGGGTCTGTCTCGATCCCTTCCCGAAGGATTTCCATCTTGTTGAACACGGCCGCCGGGGAACCAGCGATCGCCGCTTTGCTTTTGTCCCCCGTTTTTTTTACATAGGCGACCGCTCCCGCTGTATCGTAAAACGATATGGGTTTCGCATGGGGAAGCTCCTTCTCCAAAAACCGGGCACATTGGGCGAGCCCCTGCGGATGGGAATATACCTCGCGAATATCCTCCAAGTCAGTCCCGGGAATAACGATCAGGTTATGGATAATGCGGATTTGCTGCTCTCCCACCACCTTGATGCCTTGATGCAAGGCGAGCTGATCCAACGTATCGTAAATGGTTCCGCCGAGGGTGTTCTCCACCGGCACGACACCGTATTTCACCTCTCCCTTATCCACCGAATCGAACACGTCCTTGAACGTTGGAAAAGGTCGGAGCGGAATCGTTTCTCCGAACAACCGGGTGACGGCCAGTTCGCTGAAAGCGCCCCGTTCCCCTTGAAATGCTACCGCCGGCTGTACGGACGAGACGACCTGTACCGGAGAGGCAACGATGCATGAGGTCCGGGGAACACGTTCCAGACTCTTCCCCACGACGGGGGCCAATGCCTCGACATCCCGCATCAACTTTTCAAATTGTTGGGGATAGAGGGATTGCGGTCCGTCGCTGAGCGCCGCTTCGGGATGATTGTGCACCTCGACAATGATTCCGGAAGCTCCGCTTGAGATAATCGCAAGACTCATCGGATTGACCAAATCGCGCAGTCCCGTCGCATGGGACGGATCTCCGATGACGGGGAGATGGGTCAGTTTCTGCACTACGGGAATTGCGGAACAATCCAGCGTGTTACGCGTAGCACGTTCATACGTACGGATACCCCGTTCGCACAGGACCACCTGATCTGTCCCGCTACTCATCAGATACTCGGCCGCCATCAGCCATTCTTCGATGGTCGCCGCAATCCCACGCTTAAGCAGGACAGGCATTCCTGTCTTGCCGACTGCCTTGAGCAATTCGAAGTTCTGCATATTCCGTGCCCCGATCTGGAACATATCGACATATTCCTTCATCATGTCGACATTCGTCGGACTGACAATTTCGGTGGTCACCGGCATGTCGTATTTCTCGCCGGCTTCCTTCAGGTACTTCAATCCTTCCTCTCCGAGACCCTGAAATGCGTACGGACTGGTTCTGGGCTTAAACGCTCCACCACGAAGCATCACCGCCCCGGCATCCCTGACCAGAGAGGCAATCGTCATGATCTGCTCCCGGCTTTCCACCGCACAGGGACCGGCGATAGCGACGATCCTTCCCCCGCCGATCTTCACTTTTCCCACCGTTACGATGGTGTCCTCTTTCTTGAGTTCCCTGCTGGCAAGCTTGTACGGCTTGGAAATCGGAACAACTTTCTCCACGCCGGGAAGCAACTCCACTTCCCTGGGATCCATCCTGCAGACGCCCACGGCACCGAAAACCGTTTCCTCAGTGCCGACAATCTCATGCACCTGAAGCCCTTTCGACGAAAGGAATGCTCTCAGATCATGTTTCTGCTGGCTGGTGATGTTTTTGTTCAGTACGACAATCATACGGAAAATGCTAGAGTGTTCAAAGGAAAAAAACAAGACATACCGCCGTGGAAGGGGCTGAAACGAACAATGTTCCTCGATATACTGGAACCATGACGACTGAAGCGTGGGACGCAATGTTTTCCCGGATGCGGGATGCCGTAGTGAAGGCGGGAGGCGATCTCCCGTCTGTTTCTGCCATTGCCAAGGAAAAGCGGGATCCGTACCGGGTGTTGATCAGCACTTTGCTGTCACTTCGGACAAAGGATCAGGTGACGTTGGAAGCATCCCGCCGTCTTTTTGCCATGGCGGACAATCCGTACGATATGGCTCATCTTTCGGTAAAGGAAATTGAAAAGGCAATTTTCCCCTCTGGTTTCTATCAGCGCAAGGCTCAGGAAATCCTGGACATTTCCCATATTCTTCTGGATTCGTACGGCGGTGAGGTTCCTTCCGACCAAAAGGCACTTCTCTCTCTTCCGGGAGTGGGTATCAAGACGGCGAACCTTACGTTGAATCTCGGTTTCGGCATTGAAGCATTGTGCGTCGACTGCCATGTACACCAGATCTCCAACCGGATGGGTTGGGTGAGAACCAAAACGCCTGAGGAAACGGAAAAAGCGCTGCAGACGATAATGCCCAAAAAACATTGGATTCCGATGAATGAACTGCTCGTCTCTTTCGGACAACTGGTTTGCACATCGGTAAGTCCCAAATGCTCCATCTGCCCCGAATCCTCACACTGTCCCAAAATCGGCGTTACGAAAACGAGATGAGTCCCTTTTCCCTGGCGAGATAAAAAGCGCAGATCGTCTTAGCGTCTTTGATTTCCCCGCTCTGGATCAACCGGGATACTTCTTCGGGACGTTTCCACATCACTTGGATGAATTCGTCATCGTCCAATTCCCGTTCCCCTGCCACAAGTCCGGTCGCGACGAACAAGAATAGTTTTTCCGTCACCATTCCGGGAGACGGATAAATCTCCGCAAGCTGTACCATCGAGGAAGCGATGCATCCCGTCTCCTCCCTAAGTTCCCTGCGAGCTCCATCAATTGGCGTCTCCGGTCCTTTGTCGCGCTTGCCCGCGGGAATTTCCAGACAATACTCCCCCATGGCGTAACGATACTGGCGCTCCAATGCGATTCTTCCTTTCTCGTCGATGGCGAGTATCGCCACGCCGCCGGGATGGTTGAGCAAATGGTATTCCCGTACATTGCCGTTGGGAAGCTTCACTTCTTCCGCCGTCAACGTCCAGAACGCTCCTTCCTGCAATACTTTCTTCGATATGGTCTCAAACATCGTTCACTTCTCCTCAAAAGAATGGAAAAAAGCAACAACCGTCACTTCACCTCGCCACCATACACGAAAACGGTAGCGGAGAGAACCAGCACATGGATAAGGAACGGTTCCAGCCACATCACAAGAGTGACAAAATCACTGACATCTCCAAACCCGTCGATAAAATCGGCAAAGATGACAGCGAGCGTCCAGACAACCATCAAAACGATCATGGACACCGAAACGACCTTGCCGGGAATCTTCTTGAAAAACGTTGAAGCAAGCACACACAACCCGGAAAGGGAAATCACCGCAGCAACGACAATGACGAAACTGTCGCCGGCCTTGCCAAAGAAATTGGCGATGAACTTGTACAGGTGTCCGATCGCCTGACCGCTCTTTCCCAGCACGAATCCCTCGACACCCATGGCGACGTACAGCAGACTGACGATGATCTTCAGCACGATCCGCCGATTTTTTCCATTGATTTTTGTTGTCATACGAACCTTCCCTTTGCAATTTCAACGGTTCATGCGTTGCTCTGGATATTCCGCAAACCTATCCGTTTGGCCCAAAAGACCTAAAACGATGCTTCCACGACACGCGCCACCGATTCCGGCTTACCCAAGGTATAATAGTGTACGCCCGGAACATGGTGGGCAAGCAAATCTTTCGTCTGCATTACCGCCCATTCGACCCCGACGTCCCGAATCTCTTCAATACCGGAGGCTTTCGTTACCGCCTCGGAGAGATCCCGCGGAATGTCCACATGGAACGTTTGCGGGATTGTCTCAAGATCTTTTCTGCTGGAAAGCGGCTTCAAACCTGGGATAATGGGACAGGTAATTCCCATATTCCTGCAGGCATCGACGAATGCATAATACTTTGTATTATCGTAGAACAACTGGGTTACGATGTATTCTGCCCCCTTCTCCACCTTGCGCTTCAGGCACGCCACGTCACTCTCCCTGTTCGGAGCCTCGGCATGTTTCTCGGGATATCCCGCCACACCGATACAAAAATTCGTAGCCAACGGATCTTTCACCGTGCTTTCCAAATAACGTCCATGATTCAGTCCGTTGATTTGTTCGACCAGTTGGTCGCTGTGGTTCCATCCTCCGGGAACGGAGATGAATCGTCTCTGTCCTACCGGAGGGTCTCCTCGAAGCGCGAGTACATTGTCGATACCGAGGAAGTTCAACTCCACCAGACTGTTCTCGATCTCCTCGCTCGTCTGTCCTCCGCAGATGATATGACTGACTACCGGAATGCCAAATGTATATTGGATCAACGCGGAAAGGGCGACGGTTCCGGGACGTTTGTGCACTACTTTCCGTTCCACCAATCCGTCCGAACGATCGACATACACCACTTCGCTCTGATGATTGGTGATGTTGATGTACGCCGGATGGTAAGCACTCAGGATCCTGATGGTCTGCATCAGAGTCTGAACATTGGCACCTTTCAACGGAGGAACCACCTCAAACGTAAAGAGCGGACCTTTCGCCTGGGCGAGAATATCAGTGACTTTCATCTTCGGCAACCTCCTGAATAAAGGGAACCAACGCATCGGCGGGCACTCCTTTGCGACCTGCATACAATCTTAATTGCTCCCGGGAGATTTTCCCGACGGAAAAATAGGCGGCCATCGGAGCGGCGATGACAAGAGCGCATATTGAGGAAGGAGGATCCATCGCGTAGGTTTCCGTCAAGCGCACCCCGATCCTTCGGGTGGCGTCAAGGACGTCGAACAGTGTTTTCTTCTCGCTGTGATC
Organism: Sphaerochaetaceae bacterium; assembly: GCA_041670725.1. Classification (GTDB taxonomy): domain Bacteria; phylum Spirochaetota; class Spirochaetia; order Sphaerochaetales; family Sphaerochaetaceae; genus RUG023. The sequence goes on along the minus strand of JBAXYP010000029.1, from coordinate 6,697 downwards.
CGGATATGTCGGATATCCCGGAGCCGGCCTGATCGTCTTCGTGTCCACATCCCAAAGCGCCATCATCCTTTTTTGGGTTTCGTCGGCAAGCACTTCCGCCATCCGATCGTACAACATCTGGGCGAGAAGCGATCGATACGGATCCTGTCCGTCCCATTTCGCAAGTTCGCTGGAGACAACGAACACCCCCGCGGTATCGTCCTCCTTTGCGATTAAATCGGCAAGACACAAGCCGGTCGCCTCGTTGCGAAGAAAATAAAAATCCCGTCCCGCCATATGGACATCCATGCGATCGCTCTCCGCTTTGAAAATCCCGTATACCGCCTTGCATCCTTTTCTAAGACTTTCCATGAACCGGGGTTCGGAGAGGAGCACTTTTCCGTCCCTGACGACTCGCCGGGCTTCGTCACTGTCGGGAGGCACATTCCATGAAAGGAGAAACTCCTTCCAATTGATTCTCCCGACAAGCTCCTCTACGGGGAACCGGTCTATCTGGAACACCCCGTACGTTCCGCTTGTCGAGCCATGGGGATTCTGCGACTGCAAGGAAAACGCATCGGAAAACGTACGGCGGGACAAGGTTTCCCGCGGTTGTTTCAGCGACTGGTACTCGTTTCTGACTTCCGCAAAATACCGCTCTCGATTTTTCCCGACGGCTTTCATCGCTCCGATCGCCATCGTCGAAGCATCTGATGTCTGGATCACCGGTCCGTCGTACAACGGAGCAAGTTTGAGCGCCGTATGCAAGGGACTGGTGGTCGCTCCCCCCACAAAAATCGGGATGCGCGATCCATGTTCCTGAAAATAACTGATTGTTCTGGCCATCTCGCCAAGGGACGGGGTAATCAATCCGGACAAGCCAACAAGATCGGCATGGCAGGCTTCCACTTCCTCCCAAATCCGCTTTGCGTCCACCATGACCCCCAGATCGTGTACTTCAAAATTATTGCAGGAAAGCACCAACGAGACAATGTTCTTGCCGATGTCATGGACATCCCCCTTCACCGTTGCCATGACGATGCTTTTGTGGGAACCGTTTTTTTTCGTTTCCCCTTTCAGCATCCTCTGAATTTTCGGTTGCAGAATATCCACCGCAATCCGCATGGTACGAGCAGACCTGACCACTTGAGGAAGAAAAAGCTTCCCTTCCCCAAACAAATTCCCCACCTTTCCCATACCGCTCATCAACGGGCCTTCGACCAAAGAAAGGGGATTTTCGCCATCAAGAGACGCAAGATCGGCTCCGAGAAACGAATCATCCCCATGTACCACCGCTTCGGCAATCCGTTCTCTGGCAGGGAGCGTCTTCCACGACTCCGTTTGCGGAATTGTCTCCTTTTTTCTTTTTCCCGAAGCAACCATTTTCCCCGCCAAGGAAACGAGATCCTCGTTGCTTTGACGGTCTCCCGCGAGAAACGCATTGGAGATGATTTCCCGTTCTTTTTCTCCGATTGCAAAGATGTCACGATTCGCATTCGGATTGATGATCGCCATATCCAGATGAGCGAGGGAAAGAAAGACGGCATGCATCGCGCTCCGGACGGCGTTGTTGCCGCGGAATGCAAAGGAAAGGTTGCTTACCCCGCCGCTGCAATGGACGAACGGAAGATTGGCATGGATCCATGCGACGGCCTCAATGAAGGAACGGGCATATCGGTCATGTTCCGGGATTCCTGTCGCGATGGCAAGTACGTTCGGATCGATGATAATGTCCTCCGGCGGAATTCCAATGGAAAGAAGCATGTCATAACTGCGTTTCGCACATGCAATCTTCCGCTCGTACGTATCCGCCTGTCCCTGTTCGTCGAACAGCATGACTACCATGGCGTGCCCATAATCGTGGATGATTCCGGCATGTTCCCTAAATACGTCCTCTCCTTCTTTCAAAGAGATGGAGTTGATGATGCATTTCCCCTGAATTTCCTCCATCGCCGCCTGAACGACGGAAAAATCGGACGAATCAATCATTACAGGCAACCGATTCACCGATGGATCGCTCTGGATTGTCCTGAGAAACGCCACCATCGCCGCCTTTGCATCAAGCAACGGGGCGTCCATACAGATATCCAGTACATCCGCTCCGTGCTCCACTTCGTCGCGAGCAACGGCAAGGGCTTCGTCCCATAGTCCTTGCTGGGCGAGTGCGGCGAATTTCGACGATCCCGCTACATTGGTGCGTTCTCCGATGACAAACAGTTCCTTCTCTTTGGGAGAACGTACATCCAAAGACGCGAGACTGAGTTTGTGGTCGGCTTGTATCCTTCGGTGCGGAGCGATGCCTTCCGCAAGTTTCCTGACCGCACTGATGTGATCGGGGGTGGTTCCGCAACATCCGCCGATGATGTTTACGTCTCCCTCTTCAATGATCGGACGAAGTTCCTCGGCAAACGTTTCCGCATCCACCTGATACCGTCCCTCCTCATCGGGGAACCCGGCGTTCGGATGCGCAGAAACGAAGAACGGAGACAGAGAGGCAAGCCGTTTTACCTTCGGTATCATCTCTTTTGCGCCGGTGGAACAGTTTATTCCGAGAGAAAAAAGAGGATAATCTCCAAGAGAAACGACAACACTTTCCAAAGTCTGTCCGGCGAGTGTCCTACCGCTATTGTCACTGAAAGTCATACTGACCATAACGGGAACGGTCCGCCCCCTCGTGCGCATCGCTTCCAGACACCCATGAATGGCGCTTTTTGCCACCAGCGTGTCATACTCCGTCTCAATGAGGAACAGGTCTACGCCCCCATCGAGCAACGCTTCGGCCTGTTCTCGATACATGGAAGTGAAATCGGAGAAGGTATGGAGACGAAACGTAGGGTCCTCCACCTTGGTGGACAAGGACAGCGCTTCCTTGCCCGGTCCGATATCGCCGGCGATCCAGGCTTTTTTGTTTCCGCGAGCTCTTTGGGCGATGTCGCAAGCCGCCATATTGATGAGCCGCACATCATCTTGAAGAGAATACTCGGCAAGGGAAAATCGGGTGGCGCAAAAGGTATTGGTCTCGATGATATCGGCTCCTACGTCGAGATATGCCCGATGAATGGATTCGATCACATCGGGACGATTTAGGTTGAGCACCTCGTTGCAACTCGTTTCGTTTGTCTTCGTTCGGAAATCACGAAATGCCGCAGCATCCAAATGCCTGGCCTGAATCATCGTCCCCATGGCACCGTCCAGCACCAGAATTCGTTTCTGAACCATCTCTCTGATGTCGTTCATACGGAAACTACCTCCAAATCCCCCGCAACGGCCATTTTGTCATCACAGAGGGCAAGGAACCCGATGACAGTATGCTCCATCTTCGCCCGTTCCGCCACAATTCGCACATCCGAACTTTTTTTGATCCCGTTGCAGAACGCAGTGGCGAACGCATCGGCCAAAGCGGCATCGCGGCAGGCGACCATTACCGCATCGGCCGTGCCGAAACTAACCGATGGTCCCATTTTCCCGCTGGAAGTCGCAACGCCGATCGGGCAGACAGACGGCGAAATCCGAAAGGCTATCTTTCCATCCAAGGCATTGCCGGGGGCGACCATCCTCACCGTGATCGTCTCCTTCACGTCAATATATAGATCTCCGCCGTTTTCCACGACGATTTCATTCAGGCAAAACGCCTCTTTTAGCGTCTTGCCCAGTTCTTGGGCAACCGCTCCGGCCACAGAGGCCATCGGACCGACATTCGCCATCCGTGAAGCGGAAAGCATCAGGGAAAGAATCGGAGATCCGCCGTCTCCGTCGATCGGTGCAAAACTGGTCAGAAATCTTCGGTCGGGACAAGAAAGAATCTCGTTGCGAAGAGAGACAATCTTCCTTCGCGCCATAGAGAGCAACGCTTCCTGGGAGACCGCCGGCACATAGCCGATTTCCACGTCCGTTTCCTGAACACTGAACGTGACGGTAGAGAACCGTCCTCCCAACATGCCTTTGCGGTAAGTGCGTTCCTGATACATTACGCAATGGAGAACAACCGTAGAGGACAGGCGTGAACGCACAGGCCGCACACCACACACCGGGTCGGATCGTATACGAGTTTCGCATTTCTGTCCAATGAAAGCGCCCCGCTTTGGCAAACGGCGGTGCAGGCTCCGCAATCGACACAACGCTCTTGCACGAACAGAATGTCCGCGGACATCGGAGAGACGACGACTCCGATTTGCCCGAGCCATGCCACCGCATCCCGTAGGTGGGATGCGGTACCTTCGAACTCGACGACCAGCATCCCGCCTTTTCCGCTTGCCACGTCCGCATTGAGAATGTTGATCTCCAGATCAAATGATTTGACCAGTTTCCCCACCAACGGCTTATCTACCAGCATCGGGGTGAACTTGAGCGTATATCGTCGTTTCATCGGTCGACCTCCTGTTTTTGCCGCGGTTCCAAGCCTCGGACGCAACTCTGTTCAGGGAACGAGGCCACGGCTTCGGTGAGGAGGAACTTCCCTGTTTTGATCCATCCGGACAACACCTCCGCAATCTCACGCGCTTTGGAAAGAGAAGCCATCGGAGCGGTCTTCACCGTCTTCCCATCCAACTGAATGCGTCCGCTGCGCAATTGCTCATAATTGGTTCTCGCAATGGAGGGATGTCCGTTCTGGGCATAGTCACACACCACCGTTTCGATCTCTCTGTTGCTGATGGCGAGATGTCTTGCCATTTCTTCGTCCAGCACGGGAATCGGAATGCCCAATCCGACAAACAGGGAAACACCATATTTATAAAAGTAGGCCGCCCGAAGATAATCGGAGGACATTTCCTTCGCGTTTCCGACCACGGCAAGCGTCGCGGCACCTCCCATCGGGATTCCCTTGCTGTTTCGTTCCTGCATTGTGTTGAACTGCGTACCGTTCCATACGACATATCCGATTGTCCCTCCGAGAAAAATCCTCGTGCCGATACCGATCGTTCTGAGGTACGGATCGTTAAGAAGCGGAGAAAGTTCGCCGGAGGTGGAATACGTCACGTTGTTCTTGTGCGGCAAGAGGCAACCCATGTAGGTATACATGATGGCGTCAGAACCGTTCGTAGCGGCGGCGTAGTTTTGATATGCATTACGGGGATTGAACAAATAAAACTCGTTGACGGTATCTTTGTTCACCCATGTGTCGATCTCCTTGGTGGGATAGCAGTCCGTCCCCTTTCCCCTGGCATGGAGATGTACGTCCTTTCCGTCGATTAAATCCTGAATGACGTTCGCCCCGCCATACGTGCAGTCAAAACGGCTCTCGGCGGTGGCTCCGATGTAGCTGTCGACCGCCGCCAATCCTTCATAGCAATCTACGCCGTTGATCTCTATTTCTTCCATCCGTATTCCGGGTTTCCAGTGCCCGAAATTAATCATCGCACCGGAAGAACACATCGGGCCGAACGTCGCCGTAGTGACGACATCCACTTCTTTGGCAAGTTTCTCAACACTTTCCTTCCTGGCAAGTCGGGTAAACTCCTCGGCGCTCATCACGACCACCGAACCCTTGCGTATTTTCTCGTTGATTTCCCTAATTGTTTTTGGCATCGGGACCTCCAATCGTCAGCACATTGACAAGATGATATGCAGGAACCTCGTACGGATGAGTTTTTTTGAGCGCTTTCACCGCCTGTGCGACATGCAGGTCATCGACTACCATCTCAAGGCGGTATTCCGTTACTTTCTCCAGTTTTCCGACATTTCCGAGAAACGGATTGCTCCCCTCAAGGGGGCGGAATTGACCTTCTCCCTTGACAACCCAACAGCACTTATCATAACCGTCCATCTTGCCGCATCCTGCGTCAAACAACGCTTGCTTTACCGTTTCAAGATGGGATTCCGGCACATACGTCACGAATACATACATACGAGAATGGTAAAGATTTCACCGACGGGATGCAAGTAACGCCATGCATAAACCGCGCATATATATGCAAAAAAGTATTATCCTTTCACGGATCCGACCAATACGCCTTTAACGAAAAATCGCTGAACAAACGGATATATCAAAATGATCGGGAGCGTGGAGACCAGGATGACGGCGCTTTTTATGGACAGGGAGAGCGTCCCCTTGTCGGCCGAACCAGCCGAACCGGCATCCCCTCCGAGCATCGTCGTCCCGTTGACGATGTTTCTGAGAAACAACATCACGGGAAACTGGGAACTTTTCAAATAGATCAACGAGTTGAACCAGTCATTCCAGAAAAAAACCGCCGTATACAGGGCGATGGTCGCGATTCCCGCACCGGAAAGCGGCAGGACGATCCGTACCAACACTCCCCCGTAATTCAGTCCGTCGATGATGGCGGCCTCTTCAATGTCCTGCGGAATCGACTTAAAGAAGTTGATCAATAAAATCAGGTTGAACTGATTAATGCAAAACGGAATGAGGATCGCCCAACGGGTATTGGCCAAATGGAGATTGCTGACCAATAGGTAGTTCGGAATCATGCCTCCGGAGAAAAACATGCTGAAGACGACAAGTTTCATAAAAAACTTGTTCCCTTTCAGCCAGTTCTTGGAAAGCGGATACGCAAACAGAATCATCATGACAAGAGCGATCAACGTACCGAATACCGTGTAGAAAATAGTGTTGCCGTACGCCCGAAAGAAATTGGGATAGGAAAAGATTTGACGGTACGCTTCAATATTGACCCCGCGGGGTACGATGAACACTTCTCCATTGACGATCGCCTCGGAAGAGGAAAGCGACGCTGCGATGATGTACAGAAAAGGAACC
>JBAXYP010000028.1:0-12108 GCA_041670725.1 Sphaerochaetaceae bacterium | reverse complement strand
ATCAAGGTGACCGATCCGCCATCGGTGGGATTGATTACCGATTCCATCGTTTCGATGTACAGACGAGTCTTTGTGATGTCCTTGCTCTTCTCGTATTCTTCCCTGACGCTGTTGAAGCGCGCGACGTCCCCCTGGGCGTTGTTGACACGTTCGGCGGCATAACCGTTCGCCTGTTGTATCATTTGGTTCGCTTCGCCTTGGGCCGATGGGATTACCTTGTTGTAGTTCTCTTTTCCCTGGTTGATGTAACGGTTCATGTCCTGCACCGCTTTGTTTACGTCCTCGAACGCATCTTGGACATCGCCGACCGGCGGAACGATATTCTGTAGCTTGACCGTCACGACTCTGACGCCGAGATGGTAGGAGTCGAATAGGTCCTGCATCCTAGTCTGCGCTTCTACTTCCATTTCGGTACGTTTGCTGGTCATCACCGAGAGGATGGGAAGATCCCCGACGAGCTGGTTCATCACGCTTTGTGAGATGTCGCGGATCGTCGTTTCCCCTTTTTGCACGTTGAACAACCACGCCTTCGGATCCTCCACTTTGTACTGGACGATCCATTCGATGTTGATGATATTCAGATCTCCGGTAAGCATCTCGCTTTCCTGGGGAACACTACTCGAGACGAGCAATGGGGTGTTTTTCGCTGTGCTCCGATAGCCGAAATTCATCGTGTTTACCACTTCGGTAGCGATGTTGTAGTTTTTTTCGATCCCGAACGGGATTTTCATCTGCAATCCCGGTCCGACCGTACGGTTGTATTTCCCGAACCGGGTAACCACCGCTTTCTCCGTCTGGTCAACGACGAAGAAACTACCCATTACCATCACGATGACGATGATCGCAACGATGATCCAGATAATAAGCCTCGGGCTGACATGCACAAACGCGGGACGCGCCTGTCGCGTGTGTTGAGAGTTGAATTCCATACGCTTTCCTTCTGTGTTTACTGTATCCGGCGCGTCCCCTCCGGTCAAGGGAACTGGACGAAACGGATGGATATTCGTATGGTGGATATGTGAAGGAGCATCGAATATGCACGATATCAATGAAGTGAATGATTTCCTGAAGGAGGCGGGAACATATTTCCTCGCCACGGTGGATGGAACGAAGCCCAGGGTGCGCCCGTTCGGCACCAATACGATTTACCAAGGGAAACTGTACATCCAGACGGGCAGGAAAAAGGATGTCGCTCGCCAGATCGCCCAAAGCCCCCGCGTGGAACTGTGTGCGTACAAGGACGGGAAATGGCTGAGACTTTCCGGAACGCTCGTCGAGGATCCTGACCTCAAAGCCCAGCAATGGATGCTGTCCCAGTATCCGGAGCTCGGCGGCATGTACAAAGCCGGCGACGGCAATACCATCGTCTATTATTTCACCGACGCGACGGCTGTGTTCAGTTCGTTTACCGCTGAACCGTATACGGTGAAATTCTGATTTTTCGCCGTTTTTCCCCCAACGGGTAACACGGTGTATTTGGGGATGACGAGGCATGGGTGATAGCTGAGTTTGCTTTGCCTGAGTCCCGTGTCCCCGACATCCTCCTCCCAGTTGACGTACAGGATGCCGTCTGCCGCGTATCGTTTGGCAAACTCGTGGCTGATCATTTCGCAGGCGCCCTTGATTGCATGGTCGGCCTTTTCTATATGGACGTACAGCGTGTCTTTGATAATCTCCCCCATGGAGAAAGCGCGGATGACGCCTTCCGAACGAAGCAAGCCGCCGAACATCCCGTAGCTGTCATAATTGTCCAGTACCTCGAACACTTTTTCCTGTTCTTCGCGAAACACCTCGCCATCCTTGCCGTCGATGAGGCCGGAGGAACGGTAGAACTCCCTGACATCGGGCACGTCATCATCCGTCATCTGGGTGAACGTGTAGTCGGGATGCGCTTTCTTGAAATAATCGATATCGTTCCGCTTTCCATGAAACTTTCGTCCGGAGAGTGAGAGCAACTCGTCCTTCGCGTACAGATAGTCCCCCCAGTCAGGTTCCGGGCGTTCGTCGATGGAGGCGTACGGACTGACCAGCGCAATGTCGTCGTCAGTCATCGTGCAGAATGCCACGGGGATGTCCATCACCTTGCAATATCGGTCGATTTCCGACAGACATCCTCCGATGTCCGGTCCCAGGGGGAGCATGAAACATGGTTGTCCCTCGTTGTTCCTTTCCTTAATGATGAGGGTGTTGTGAAAAATGGCATACGCCGCTTGGTAATAGTCCCTCCACATGAAGAGACCGCCGACGGTATAGTCGCAGGTGCGGCTCACCGCGTACCGGAAGAAAGGACGGACGACAGCGATGTCTTCCAGTCCAAGACGTTTGAAGCTAAGCATGGTGCCCCTCTGCGGGGCCAGCTAAGTGTATGTGCATACAAATCAGCTCCTGCAATCCTCCTTTGGGAGGATCGATGTCTGATGGTGATACTACCAATTTCATCAGGAAAGTCAATATGCAGGGCGGAGGGTGCCTTTGCTTGCAGTTTCCCGTCGTTCTGTTTATGATTGTCCGTATGAAAAAACGTCTGGTTACTTCCGCATTACCGTATGTCAACAACATCCCCCATCTGGGGAACCTGTTGCAGGTTCTCTCCGCCGATGTGTTCGCCCGTTTCTGCCGTTCAAAAGGTTATGAGACCCTGTATGTCTGCGGCACGGACGAATATGGCACGGCGACGGAGACGCGCGCTCTTCAGGAGCATGTCTCTCCGAGGGAATTGTGCGACCGGTACCACAAGATCCATGAAGAGATCTACCAGTGGTTCGATATCAGTTTTGATTATTTCGGCAGGACGAGTACTCCCAAACAGACGGAGATCGTGCAGGACATATTCAAGAAAGTGTACGCCGCCGGCTACATCACCGAACATGTGCAGGAGCAATTGTACTGTCCTCATTGCCAACGGTTCCTTGCCGACAGACTTGTCGAGGGTACGTGTCCCCACTGCGGTTCGGATAAGGCCCGGGGAGATCAGTGCGACGCATGCCAGACGTTGCTTGATCCAACAGAGTTGATCAACCCCAGATGTTCCGTGTGCGGTACCAAACCGGAATTACGGAAGACGAAGCACCTGTACATCGATTTGCCCAAGGCTCTTCCACTCCTGGAAAAATGGATGGAGAAGGCCGCGGTGGATGGATTCTGGGCGAACAACGCGGTTCAGGTGACCAAGAGCTGGATTCGCGACGGACTGAAGGAACGGGCCATAACCAGAGATCTGAAATGGGGTATTCCTGTACCTTTGAAAGGGTATGAGAACAAAGTGTTTTACGTCTGGTTTGACGCTCCGATCGGCTATGTCTCGATCAGCGCGTACGCCACGGTGGATTGGAGAAAATGGTGGTTTGATCCTGAGAATACCGAACTGTTCCAGTTCATCGGCAAGGACAATATTCCCTTCCACACGGTGATTTTCCCCTCCTGTCAGCTTGCAACCGGAGAACATTGGACGATGCTCCACCACATGAGTTCCACCGAGTACTTGAACTACGAAGGCGGCAAATTCTCCAAGTCTAACGGCATAGGTATTTTCGGCAACGACGTTGAGTCAACGGGCATCCCCGCCGATGTCTGGCGTTTTTATTTGTATTACAACCGGCCGGAGACCAGTGATTTCACCTTCACGTGGCAGGATTTTCAGGAAAAGGTGAACAAGGAGTTGATCGGCAATCTTTCCAACCTTGTCAACCGGACGCTTACCTTCACCAAGAAATTCATGGACGGGCATCTCGATGCGGGTGAAGTGGACGAAACGTTCCATGAAGCGGCGAAAGAGTATGAGAGACGGATCGACGCCTTGATGGAGCGGGCGGACGAACGTGAAGCGCTTCGGACGATCCTCGAACTTTCGTCTGCAGGAAACAAATTGTTTCAGGACAGGGAACCGTGGAAACTTCGTCTCTCCGATCCCCATGCGGCGCAAAAGGTGCTGAGGACACTTACGTGGCTGATCAGGGACTTGGGTGTCATGGTCGAGCCGTACATGCCCTCCACATCGTCGAAGTTGCTTGGTTTCATCGGCGAAGACGGCGCGAAGTGGAAGGATCTTGGATTGTGGGGGAAAGCGGTTGACATCGGGGATGTTTCCCTGCTGTTCTCTCGTCTTGAGGACGAGACGATCAAGACGTTGCGTGACCGTTTTTCTGGCAGTCAGAAAGAACGTGAAGCGAAAGAAAACGCCGCGAAGGCGGCAAAGGATACCGAGGGAGGAAAATCCATGTTGGATTCAAACAAAAGCATAGCACAGCAATTCTCCGAACATGTCGTGCTGAAGGTGGCCGGGATCACCAACGTCGAGAAGCATCCCGGCGGGGACAAGCTGTTCATTTTGACGCTGGATGTCGGCGAAGAGGAACCGCGCACCATCGTCAGTTCCATTGTGCCGTTTTACAAGGCCGAAGAGTTGCAGGGGCGGCACATCGTGCTGGTTTCCAATCTCAAACCGGCGAATTTCCGTGGAGTGAAAAGCTGCGGGATGCTACTGGCCGCAACCGATCCCCACGCGGAAGACCCCCACAGTACCTGCGAAGTGCTGTTTCCTGACGATCTCCCTGTGGGGACCGTGCTGGAACCGGAAGGATTTTCCGAACCGTCGGAAAAACTGTGTTATGTCAAACCGGATATGTTCTTCTCCATGCCGCTGTCCACTCATGGCGGAATCCTTACCGTCGATGGAAAGAGAGTCGTAAGTAAGGACGGCCGTACGGTCAGTGCGAGGAAATATCTGGACGGACCCGTCGGCTGATGCTTCTTTCTCCCATTCCCGTCGACGGACTTGAAGGAAGACTCTGCATGCAGAGTGCCTGTTGGGCCCGTTTGAAGGAACGCCACGGATGGAAGGCCTATGCGTTTCGCATGCAGCATTCCACGTTGCTTGTCTTGACCCGGAGATTTTTTTGGCGATTCACCTTGGCCTATGTGCCGTTCGGTCCGCTTGAGGATGTCGATCTCGCAAATCTTTCCCGACAGCTTTCCCCTTTGCTCGACGGGCATTTGTTTGCCGTGCGCTATGATCTCCCCTATGGAAGCGCCGCGGATGGGAATGGCCTTATCGTCCAACGGGAGAGCGTCCAGCCGGACGCGACGGTGATAATCGATCTGACGCCCGGCTATGAGGTTGTACGGAGTCGTTACCGGCAACGGGCTCGTCGGGCTTTGCGCCGGAGCGAGGGGAAAGTCACGGTATCGTTGTGGGATGGCGATGAGAAGACGTTCGAAAAATGGTACGGCGTGTATGAGGAGACGGGGCGAAGGGACGGATTCTCCCTTCGTCCAAGAACTTATATCCGTGATGTTCTTTCGTTGGGCGATGGTCGTACGGGATCGAAACTGTTTGTTGCGTTGCGGGATGGGAACGTGGTAGGGGGAACGATTCTCCTTTCCAACCAAGAGGAATCCGTGTATCTGTTCGGTGCGTCCCACCGAATGCCGGATTGCTCCGCGGGCTACGCCCTTCAGGACGCAATGATTCGCTTCAGCGCAGAGACTCACAGAAAACGGTATGATTTCTTCGGTGTCAGCGGCGAGAATGGGAGGGGGGCGCACTTGGCATCCCTCGATCTGTTCAAGACGTCGTTCGGGGGGGATCGAATCGTACGCCGTCCGACGTGCGATTGGCGGGTTGACCGCTTCGTTTATGGCGTGTTTTCTTTTGCCGAGCGGATCCGGTATCAAAGGAGCCGAGGGCCTGCACCTCGGTGATGAACTGCTCTCCTCGGTCGAATTCGTTGGTGAATAATTCGAACGATGCACATCCGGGTGAAAGAATCACCATCTGCGGATGCGTTGGATGGTTCTTCTCTTCTTCCCGTGCCGCGTTGTATGCCGAGGCGACCGCTTCTTTCATTGTGGAGAAGGGACCGGAGAACGGAATTCCTTTTTCCTGCATGAAGGGAAGCAACTTCCGTCTGGTGAACGAGCCGTCCAGAAGCGTCAGGCTCTTTGCCTGTTGCAGATCTTCTTCCATCGCATCGGGAAGAAGATTCTTATCCGTTCCGCCTGCGATCAGATGAATGGTTGCCGTCCGATAGTGGGACAAAGTGAAATGAACCGCTTCGGCGATTGTCGCCGCGCTATCGTTGATGAATGTCGTCCCTCCCAAGACACGTACCAACTGGCTGCGGTGGGGAACCCCAGGAAAAGCGGAGAGGGCCATGCATACAGCCTTTGCCTTGAACGACAGGGCGCAAAGAGCCATTGTCGCGCTTCTGAGTGTGTCGGGACAGGAGGCGGGCGCCTTGTCCAGAGATTTCACCCGATGTTTTGAGATATGACGTGCCGAAGCGACGACGTCGACCAAAGCCTGAGGAACCAAAATGGCTCCGTCACCATTCTGAAACAACTTGAGCTTGTCTTCCAGATACTGTTGCATCGTATCGTAGCAGTTCTGGTGGTCAGGATAAAACGACGTAAGAATGGCGACGCTGAACGAAGGCATCGCTTCTCCCAAGGCGGCGTACGTGTCCCGTATCTGCCATGAACTCATTTCTATGACGAGATACTCGGGAACCGGCTTCACTCCCTTCTCCCACGAAGAAAGCACGGAAAATGCGCTGATGCCCATGTTCCCGCACAATTCGACGGTATGTCCCAGTTGAGAGAGTGCATAGGCGATGGCGAAACAGGTGGTCGTCTTTCCCTTCGTTCCCGTGACTACGATCGTTTTGACTGTTTTGAAATACGGCGAGACGAACAGGTAATACATATCGTTCCTGATGGTTTTCGCCTCCTTCAGGAGCGGATTGTCAGGAGGAATGGACGGATTCTTGATAACGACATCGGCCCACCGGAAATCCTCTTCTCGGTGGATGCCCGTAATACATACCGCTCCTTCTTTGGTGAGCGCGTCAACTTCTTCTTTCAGTTGCTCGCCGCCATTCAGATCGGTGACTCTCACCGACTCCCCGTGTTCAAGAAAATACTGCGCGGCGGCGTATCCCCCTCCGTTGACCCCCAGACCGAATATCAGCACATTCATCACCTTGATGATAACAAAGCGATGAAACGGGGGCAAGAGCATCCGGGTGTACAACGGATGTTTCCGTACTTTTCTCCCAAGCGGAGGGAGGATGGGGAAAAACCGGCGTTTCCTCTTGACGAGGGAAGCACTTCTTCGCATAATGGTCGGGTAATTATGTCCGACTTCCGGGAAACCGAAGTAGGAGAAGGAGTTCAACTGTGCCTTGCGGTAGAAAAAGAAAAAAGCATAAGATTGCAACACACAAGCGGAAAAAACGCCTTCGGATGATGAGGCACAAGAAGAAGTGATTCTGCTTGACAATCAAATTTGCAAGAAACCCGCCGGTTGCGCCGGCGGATTTTTATGTCTTTCCGCGGCTTCCTGTTTTGTTGACCTTTTCTGCTTTTGTGTGATAAGGTAGGAAGTAACCTCTTTATCCACCTTGGGGTGGATCATTTAGTCCGTAAGGAGGAACCATGAGAAATTATGAGTTCACCGTCATCTTCTGTGCTGAAGATGAAAAAATGAAGAAGGGCTTGGAATCGGTCTCTGAGATGTTCAAGAACGCGAACGTCACAATTACCAAGCAGGATGACATGGGTGTGAGGCAACTCGCCTATCCCATCAAGAAACAAGACAAAGGACATTACGTGTATTTCGAGTTGCAGGCCGAACCGGCGTCGTTGGACGGGTTCGAGAAGGATCTGTTGCTCGACCCGAACGTATTGAAATACCTGTTCGTCAACAAGAGTAAATAAGGCTGAGAAAAGAGGAGGAGTGCTATGGCGACTGATTTGAACGTGGTAGCCCTTGTGGGTCGCCTTACCAGAGATGCCGAGATTCGTTATACGCAAAGCGGATCGGGAATCTGTCATTTTTCCATTGCTGTCAACCGCAGAAAGAGGACGGGGGACAACCAATGGGAGGACGAGGCGAACTTCTTTGACTGCTCACTGTTCGGGAAGATAGCCGTTACGATGCAACCATATCTTCTGAAAGGCAAGCAGATTTCTGTCCTTGGCGAATTGCGTCAGGGAAAGTGGGAATCCGACGGCCAACAGCGGAGCAAGGTTGAGATTGTGGTGAATTCCCTCCAGTTGCTGGGCTCAAATCCAAATTCGTCATACAACCAAGGCGGTTCGGCATCTGCGCCGAGAGTGCAGAAGGCGGCCGTTGCAACCGCAGCTCCGGCGACTCCGCAGGTTGCGGAAGAGGCGCCTGTGGCCGGCGGACCCGACCAGTTTGACGACGATACGATTCCATTCTAATTCAAGGAGAATTTCATGAACGAGCACGAAGATAAAGATGAAGACCTCATGGATGATGAGGACATGATGGACAAAGGCGGCAGATACGACCGCAAAGGGAACGGCGGCATGCACGGCAAGCCGATGTTCAAGAAGAAAATCTGCAAGTTCTGCACTCAGAAGAACGAGCCGGATTACAAGAATCCCGACCAACTCCGTCGGTTTACGACCGAACGTGGCAAGATTCTTCCCGCGCGCATCACCGGGTGTTGCGCCAAGCATCAACGGAAGCTGACCGCGGAGATCAAGAAGGCGAGGGTGTTGGCGTATTTGCCTTTCGAGAAGCCTTGGTGACGGTACGATATGACGAGCGAAGAGAAACGGAATGCCAAGGCATGCGCCGTGGCGGTCGGGTTGAGCGTCCTCTTCTCGTATCTGGACCTTCTTTCCCTGCTGTACATCATTCCGGTGATCGTCGTTTCGGTCTTGTATCGTGACGGGAGGAGGATCCTTCCCGCACTGGCCTCCGGTACCTTTGTGGTTGCATTCGCATTGGTTGGCAATCGCGGGGGATTCGGGACGGAGACGGGCAGGCTTGCGATCCTCGTTACGCTGTTCATCCCTGTGGTGTTGTGGATATCCGCGCTGATCTGGATAGGATTGGACGGAAAACGTTTTTTGATACGGTATTTGGCGCTTTCCCTGTTTGTCGTCGTTGCTTCCTTATCACTTCTGTTGGTGTTTTCCCATATGAAGGACGTCTCGAAAGTTTTGGATGATTTCTTTTCAAAGACTTTCGTGCAGGTGTTTCAGGGTATTGCCGGAACAACGGATCTGGATGCGACGGGTAATGCGCAACTCACAAGCCTGTATCACATGGTGGTGCAGGTGATGGGTGCCCTCATCGTTCCGATGATGATGACCATTTGCGGGATTGACATATTTCTCGCGTTGCTCATTCAGCAAAGGGGTTCCGATGGGTTGACAAGGAAGGTAATGGCATGGCATTTGCCGCAGGATCTGGTTTGGGGATTTCTTGGACTGTGGATTCTGGTAATGCTCGGTCATTTCCTTTCGTGGTCGTATGTAGGGATGGCCGTTGCCATTAATCTGGCCGGTTTTGTCACCGTATTGTACGGAATGCAGGGATTTGCGATTCTGCTGTTCTGGCTGAGGAAACGGCATGCGAGACTGAGTGCCGGCAAACTGTTTGGTTGGGTGCTGGTGCTTCTGTTGTTTTTGCCAGGAGTGAACATGATTGGTGTCGTGGCGTTGCCTGTTGTGGGCGTGCTGGAGACATGGTTTGTATTTCGGAGAAGAGACAAGGAGATTTCCTATGAAAATCATTCTTAATCAGGATGTAATGAACCTCGGAGAAGAGGGAGATGTGGTGACGGTAAAGGATGGCTATGGCCGCAATTATCTGTTGCCGTTCAAGATGGCAGTTCGGTATACCGCAGGTAACCTGGCCCAAGTGAAGGCTCGTGCCGCGGCGATTGAAAAGCGCAAGCAGGAAAAACGCACGGCGAGTGCGTCGCTGAAAGAAAAACTCAACGCGATGACGATTAATCTGATCGTTTCCGCAGGGGAAAACGGCAAGTTGTTCGGTTCGATTACCTCCACAATGGTGCAGGCTGAAATTGCCAAGCAGGGTGTGGAGATCGAGAAGAAAAAAATCGACGTGCCGACCCATGCCATCAAGATGACCGGGACCTATGACGTGCGCGTCCATTTGTACGAGGACGACTATTCCATGGTGAAACTGGTTGTCGAAAGCGAAGCGGAAGTGAGGGCGAAGGCCGCTGCAGCCGCCGAAAAGGCGAGAGCGGAAGCCGTAGCCGCAGCGAAAGCCGCCAAGGCGGCGGAAGAAGCGAAGGCCGCTGAGGAAGCGAAGGCATCGGAAGCGGCGAAGGCCGCCAAGGAAGCCAGCGCACAGGAACAGGTCGCTCCAGAAGAGGAAGCATCGGCTTCCGAGAGTGGAGCGGCATCCGTGCCTGAGGCGGACGAAACGCAGAAAGCCGAGTGATATGGCTTCCCGTGCGATGATGGGACGTGTCCCTCCCAATGACGTTGAGGCGGAAAAAGCCCTGTTGGGGTTGCTCATCCAGAACAGCAAACTGGTCGACGAGATCCAGACGATGTTGCGTCCCGATGACTTCTACCAGAAGGGGCACGTTACCATCTTCGCGCAATTGCTTTTGTTCAAGCAGAAGAATTTCAAAGAAACTCTTGACCTTCGTTCGTTCGTCGTGTTTCTGACCAACGAAGGAAAGATCGAGGAATGCGGCGGTCTTTCCTATCTGATCGAATTGACCAATTCGGAAAAAATTGGGTTTGCAACGAACGCCGCATATTACGCTCAAACGATCAGGAGCCTTTCGAGGCGACGGAAGCTGATCGATTTTACCGCCGATCTCCATGAGAAGGCCTTCGATATCTCGGAGGACATCCAAGGGGTCATCGATCATGGGGAGCAGCGACTTTCCGATCTGAATTCCGAGGGGGGGGCCGGTGCGGATTATAAGGATCTGAAGCAGGTTCTCACCTATGTGACCAATAACCTCAAGCCCTTGAAGAAAGGGGAAAGCGAGGGGATTTCCAGCGGATTTGACTTGCTGGATGATCTTACCGGTGGTTTCAGGAAACAGGAACTGACGATTATCGGAGCCCGTCCGTCAGTTGGGAAGACAGCGTTTGCCTTGTCCATGGCGCTCAACATGGTGATGAGGAATACCCGTGTCGGATTCTTTTCCCTTGAGATGACAGCGACCAGTCTCGGACAACGGCTTATTTCCCAGTTGTCCGATGTCGACTTCGCCTTGATCCGCAAACGGCTGGTGAATACCGGCGCCATGATGGATGCCATCATGCGTGCGGCGGGAACGCTGTACGAGAAACAATTGTACATTCAGGACACGCCGAACATGAAACTGATGGATCTTCGGGCTCAGGCGAGGAGAATGAAGCTGAAGAACGATGTTCAGATCATCTTCATCGACTATATCGGGCTGATCGAGTACGAGGATCAATCGCTGGAGAGGTTCAACCAAGTTTCCCAGATATCGCGGAGCCTCAAGCAACTCGCCCGGGAACTGGACATACCGATCATCTGTCTGTGTCAGGTCAATCGCCAAGCCGAAGGTGTCGAGCCGAAACTGTCCGATCTGCGGGACAGCGGATCAATCGAACAGGACGCCGATCAGGTCATACTGCTTCACCGTGACAAGATGAAGGGAAAACAGGAAGATCGGAATGCCATTCAGGAAACGAAGTTGATCATGGCGAAAAACCGGAACGGAGAGACCGGCACGTTCACCATGGGGTTCAAAGGCAACGTGGTCAAGTTCGTCCCATTGGATCAGAGTCGGCGGTATACGCCGGGCAACAGCAACAATGTGTGATCACCTTTTGTAGAACATCGGCTTGAGTTTGACCAGGTACAGGTGCTTGAAGTCTACATAGCTCATCAACAGGAAAATGAGAATCACCGACGCCATGCCGACAAGTTGGAGGATCCAATACGTCCGGGGTGTGAGGCGTCTTCGGCTTGCCATCTCTGCGACCGCGATGATCATCTGGCCTCCGTCAAAAGCAGGCAGAGGAATCAGGTTGCCTACGGCGATCGAGACACTGACAATGCCCAAAAGATACCATAGGCCTCTCAGTCCGCTTTCCGCGTCACTTTCCATTCCCAATGTCGCGATATCTCCGATCATCAAGGCGGCTCTTCCGGTTCCTGTCAGTTCTTGGCGTACGTCGGCTGAGTATCCCCGTATCACGGCCCACAGCGTGGCGGCCGTCTGCCGCAGGAGGGAAAACGAGGTTGCCGCCCCTTTCAGAAGGGAAAACCTCTCCCCCGGGATGGTTTTCCTGCCCTCAGCAAGACTGAAGCGGAACGAGCCT
>JBAXYP010000027.1:0-12121 GCA_041670725.1 Sphaerochaetaceae bacterium | reverse complement strand
TTTCCCTTGCCCGAACAGGCCGGTGGCCAACGTGATGGCGACCAGTAAGGCCATACCTTTTTTTGTCATAACGACTCCTTTCGTAAACAGTTAAATCAAGACACCAGACGGTGTCGCTAAACCCAAAAATACGGAAAAACAGAGATAACAGAACAAATCGACCAGAATACTGTATGTGATGACAAAGCGTATTTTCCCTTTATTCAAGGGGTATTCCACGACGCTCGTTACTCCCAGTAGCGTGAGGAGCATGGTGGTGTAGAATCCCAACACCGCATACAAAGGCGAAGTACAGACGAGGATTCCGAACAGCAGGAGTTCCTTTTTGTGAAGTGCAAGCGATGACAATGGAAGGACGCTTTTCCCCCGTGCTCCTTGGATGATGACGCCGATGCCAGAAAGCACCATGATCCCTACGGCAATGGAAGGGAAAATACGGCTGTCGCGGATGTGGATCCGAAAGACTTGCCATCCAAATACCAGGCCTACCGTGAGCAACATAATGCCAGTGCATAATTGTGCGTTCATCCTCGAAACATGGGTTTTCATTTTCTCCCTCCTTGATAGGGGATCCATTTGCCCTGTGATAATACCGAGCCAAAAGTCTTGAGTGCGGCATCATTGATTCCGATACCTATTCCAGGTAATGTGTTGAAGACATAAGTCCCGTTGGTGATCACTTCGGGCGTATCAGAGAGTTCACTTCGTTCCGGTACCGCTCCAAAAGGAAATTCCAGGGGCGTTCCATATTTGGCTATTGCGGTCAGAT
Source organism: Sphaerochaetaceae bacterium (assembly GCA_041670725.1). Lineage (GTDB taxonomy): Bacteria > Spirochaetota > Spirochaetia > Sphaerochaetales > Sphaerochaetaceae > RUG023. The sequence goes on along the minus strand of JBAXYP010000027.1, from coordinate 11,352 downwards.
GAGCGCTATGTGCCGTAGCGATGATGCCGTTTGGATTGTGCAACGAAACATGTGAAGCCATCGCTTCGATGACGGGGATTATGCTTTTGATCACCGAGGGTCCCCCAATGTACTTCACGTCTGGCATGATGACATCGTATGTGCCTGAGGTGGCGATGTTCATTATTTGTTTGATGTTCAGTGCGTCTTCGCCGGCTGCGAACATGATTTGTGGGAATTTCTGCGTGACGATCCGCTGTGACTCCCAGTCGTTGATCGGGACGGTATCCTCGATCCAGAAAGGATTGCCATACAAAGACAGTATTTTCTCGATGGTTTGAGCAAGAGAACATCTTCGAAAACGTTGATGGCAATCGATGGCGACTCGTCCGACAGGGACATTGGACATCACGGCATTCAGTTTCTCAAATGCCTTTGCGTCATCAAATTCCCATTTCGTCGGATCAATTTCATCGAATGGTGTGCATTTTACGAAGGAAAATCCTTCATTGAGAGCTTTTTCTGCAGCTGATCCTTGGAGTTCCGCCCGACGGTCTTTGCGAAGCGCTTTGTTGAGATTTGCATAGAGTTTTACGGATTTCCTGTCTGAGGCGCCGTACAAGGAATGCAAAGGAATGCCCAATTCCTTTGCATAGAGATCCCATAACGCTTGGTTGAGTCCGCTGATCGCCGTACGGAAACAGCGCAGGGAAACTTTCGATGGGTATTCCCACCGCTCCATTTCCGCGGTAAGTGATTCGACACAGGACGGATCCTTTCCCAAAAGGAGAGGGGAAAGAAGCTCAACGGCGTATGCCACTCCATAAATGTTCATGGAACTGCTGATCTCGCCCCAACCGCGCCTTCCGTCATCCGTATCGATGATGATCAGATCCCATTGATCGGTGGGAAGGGAGAGCCTTATGATTTGAATGGTTTGTATGTTCATTTCTTATATAACCTGTATTACATGTAATATATGTAGTGTACAGGGAGTTTTTTGTACTGTCAATAAAAAGATTCATTGGATTTTAGTCCGCAAGCGTTTTATTGTACAGCTCGGGTTCAGCCCAACGGAAATGATTTTTCTTGCATCTTTGCAAAAAAGAGGTATACTAACAGTAAATTGGGAACGTTCCCAACATCGAGGTACTGTATGTCGATCACGATTGTTGATGTCGCTTTTTCCGCTCATGTCTCCAAGAGTACTGCGGGAAGGGTATTGGCAGGAGACACATATGGGGTGAGTGAGGAGGCGAAGGCAAAAGTCTTTGAAGCCGCCAAGGATTTGGGATATGTGAAAAACACATTGGCGAAAAGCCTGCGAACCACCCATTCCTATACGATCCTTTTGATCATTCCTGATATCACCAATAGTTTCTGGGCGGAAGTGGCTCGTGGTTGTCAGGACGTGTTTGATGCATACGGATACAGTCTGGTGCTTGCAAACAGCGATTGGCAGACAAACAGGGAGCTGAAATACCTGCAGATGGCAAAGGCAAATCATGTCGATGCAGTGTTGGTCAATGCACCGAATCTGGATGTTTCCTCATTGGATTCGCTCTCCTGTCCGGTTGTCGTTTTGGGCGATCGTTTAAAGAACATGCGCTATCCCATCGTCGGTACCGATACATACCATGCCGTTCAGCTTGCGCTTGGGTATTTGTACGCAAAAAGGCATGAGCGAATCGCAATGGTGTATCCCCAAGGAGTCGATGGGGAAGGGACAAGCCAGATCCGTCACCAAGCATATAAGGATTTCTTTGATGAAAAAAATCTTCCCGTTGATGAGAATCTCGTTACCACGGAACCGCTGACGATGGAGACGGGTGGAAAAGAAGCGCTTCGGATCAGGGATATGGCTGACCGACCGACGGCGATTCTGACGGGAAACGATCTTGTTGCGATTGGTTTTCTGAGAAAATGTCATGAGATTGGCTTGCGGATTCCCCAGGACATTTCTGTTGTGGGCATGGACGACATTCCTGCCGCGAGTATGGTTTCTCCTTCTCTTACGACGATACGGAAACCACAGCGGGAGATCGGGGAACATGCGGCGCATATCGTGATGGATATGATCGCGGAGAAGAAAGTCGTTTCCCGCACCCTGCTTGCCGCGGATATTGTGGAACGGGAAACAGTGAGGGCGTTGCGATGAAACGTTCATTTCGGATTTTGTCACCTTGCGGCATTCTCGGCTACGGATTCCCCAATGCGTCGTTCCAACACGGATTGGAAATGAAACCGGACGCGATCGTCGTGGATGCGGGTTCCACAGACGCTGGCCCTCATAAATTGGGGGCGGGTGTCGCCATTGTAAGCAAGCTGGCATGCAAGAAAGATCTGCGAAGGTTGATTGTCGGTGGTGCAAAACTTGGCATTCCGGTCGTCATCGGATCGGCGGGAGGGAGTGGAGGCAGGGTTCATGTCCTCTGGACGCTTTCCCTTATTGACGAAATTGTCAGCGAAGAACATCTGGAGCGTCTCAAAGAGGTAATCGTCTGGGGTGATATTCCGAAGGATGCCATCAAGAAGGCAATGCAAAGAGGAGACGTGCAACCCTTGGGGCGCAACGTTCCGCCGTTGACGGAACAAATGGTGGACGAAACCACCGCCGTGGTCGCGCAGATGGGGATCGAACCCATTGTCAAAGCATTGCAAAGCGGAGCGGATATCGTCGTCTGCGGACGGGCATACGACCCTGCGCCGTTCGCCGCCGTAGGTGTGGAACATGGATTCGATCTCGCTCTTTCGTACCATATGGGGAAGGTTCTGGAGTGCGGTGCACTTTGTTGCAATCCGGGGACGACGAAAGATTGCATGATGGGGGAGCTGTTTGAGGATTGTTTTGAGGTGTATCCGACCGATCCGAACCGTATCTGCACGCCTCTCAGCGTTGCCGCCCATACGTTTTATGAAAAGGAGCATCCATATTTGTTGCGTGGCCCCGGTGTCGTCCAGGATCTCAGCGCATGTTCTTTTGAGAGTGTGGGGAAAAACCGCGTTCGGGTGACCGGCAGTAGCATCCGGCCTTCCGACGGGTACTGGATAAAGATGGAAGGCGCACGATTGAAAGCGTACAGGACATTCGTCATCGCGGGAGTCCGCGACCCCATCCTCATCTCGAAAATCGAAGAGGTGGAGCAAGCCGTCAAAGGAAGTGTCTGCAGACAATACTGCGAGATAGATCCTTCCTTGTATCGGATCGCCTTCTACAACTATGGGAAGAATGGCGTTATGGGAGATCTTGAACCCCTTGGTGACACACCGCATGAACTGGGAGTGCTTTTTGAAGTTGTGGCGAAGAGTCAGGATCTTGCCTCCGCAATCTGCGCGTCGGTCAGAAGTACGTTCATGCATTATGGATACGAAGGACGGAAAGCCACGGCGGGCAATCTTGCCTTTCCGTTCGCTCCCAGCGATGTGGAGTTTGGCAAAGTGTTTGAGTTCTCCGTGTACCACTTGATGAAGGTGTCGGATCCTTGCGAATTCTTCCCGATGGAGGTGCGGTGATGGACAGGCTGGTCGATTTGGCGAAAGTGCTCAGGAGCAAAAACAGCGGACCGTTTGAGATCACCTTGGATGTGCTGTTCGATGACGAAGCGACGTATCGAAGGGTGAAAGACCGGCACGTAATCACGGAACAGTCCATATGCAAGGCATATAAGCTGAAGCGAGAAGACATCGAGTGCATTGTGTTTTTTGACATGGCCCTTGGGGTGAAAATCACATTCGATCGGAAGATTTCAAGCGGAACGTGTTTCGACCGCGACGTATATGGTGCGCAACAGCATGCGCCGTTGATGGAACTGTTGGTTCCTTGAGGGAGGGATTTCATGAAACGGAACCTTCCCAGAAAACTTTGGTCGGAACGGACGCTGTATCTGATGCTTCTGCCGACGATCCTGTACTTCGTATTGTTCCATGTTCTCCCGATTTGGAACATGCGTCTCGCATTCTATCGCTTCAGCGTGAAAAGTGATTGGACTTTTGTCGGACTGAAGTATTTCCGAATGATTTTTGGGAGTCCTGAATTTTTCAGGATCCTGAAAAACACGTTGGTTATCAGTTTCATGAAGTACGTGCTGTTGTTTCCTTGTTTCGTCGTTTTTGCCATCTTGCTCAACGAACTATGGTCAAACGGCTTTCGAAAGTACGTCCAAGTGGTTTCGTATCTTCCCCATTTTCTTTCTTGGGTCGTAATTGCCGGCATATGGATTTCCATGTTGTCCCTTCAGGGAGGATGGAACCAGTTTCTTTCCTTTTTCCACATTCCTGCCCGTGATTACATGACGGATCGAAGCGTCATTCGATGGGTACTTTTCTTTTGCGAAGGGTGGAGATCCTTGGGATGGGATTCAATCATCTATTTTACGGCGATCATTGCGATCAATCCCTCGCTTTTCGAGGCGGCCGAAATCGACGGAGGCGGAAGACGGGTCATTATCCGTCACATTATTCTTCCCGCGCTGATTACTCCGATGGTGACGATGTTCATCCTCAATCTGGGGTTTTTCCTTAATGCCGGATTCGACCAGGTCCTGAACTTCTCAAATGACGCGGTCCTTTCCACCATCGATATCCTGGATACCTATATTTATCGCATTGGCATTCAGAATGGGCAGTATTCTTTGGCCACGGCCGTAAGCTTGATCAAAGGCGTGGTGGGAATGGTGTTGGTTTTTGGCACCCACGTAGTTTCCAAGCGCATGACGGGAACGGGGGTGTGGTGATGAAACGAAGGAAGCCACGGGAAATCGTTCTGCAGGCCTTGCTTGCCCTTTTGCTTGGGTTTGTGACCCTTACGATGATTATTCCACTTCTCAACATTTTGGCGAAAAGCCTTTCATCTCCCGAAACGTCGATAGGAATGGGAGGGCTTGAGATTTTCCCCAGGAAGCTGGATTTCCTGAACTATCGGATTGTTTTTTCCCATCCGGTATTGATGGCATCCCTGTGGAACAGCATTTTCGTCACCGTCGTGGGAACGTTGCTGAATATGGCGCTCACCTGTTCGGCGGCATACGTCCTCACTCGTCCGAATCTGACGTTGAAAAAACCCCTGATGGTATTCTTGATCATCATGATGCTTTTCGATCCGGGGACGGTTCCTGAATATCTGGTGGTGAAAGACCTCGGTTTGATGGGATCCCGTTGGTCTGTCATTTTGGTGATGTCCGTCAACGTGTATTATCTGGTCATCTTAATGCGATACTTTGAGAAGGTTTCGCCCGCAATCGTTGAGGCTGCGACCATCGATGGATGCGGACATATGCAGATGCTGTTTTCCATCATTTGCCCCCTCTCTCAAGCCGGGATCGCCACCATCACGATGTTCTATGCCGTGGTGCGTTGGAACGAATACTTCCGTGCAAGCATTTACATTATGAAGGCTACAGATACGGTTCTGCAGGTCATTCTTCGTCAGTTTGTGGTGTTGGGCGACACCATTTCCATGGTGGGGCAGCAGAATCTCTTCAATTACAATGACATCGCGCGTATGGATTATTCCGCGTTGAAGGACGCAACGATCGTGGTGGCCATAATACCGATTCTGCTCATCTACCCCGTGGTGCTTCGATTTTATGCACGGGATGCGCTGGCAGGAAGCGTCAAAGAATGAACAACAATACCGAAAGGAGGTATGGAATATGAAAAAATTGTTACTTGTAACAATGGCGGCCTGTTTGATGATGGGGCTCTTTGCGACGGGAGCGAAGGAAACGCAGACGGCGTCCCCGAAGGAAAAGGTTGGTGCGAATCCGTACGGGACACCGGACCACCCCGTGAAAGTCACGTATCTGTGCAAGGATGTGAACCCGAATGACGAAGGGAATCCCGAGTTGGTGAAAGCGATCGAGGAAGGAATGGCCAAGGAGGGGAAATACATTGATTTGCAAATCCTCGACGCGCCGGCGGGTTCCTACAAAACGGTCGTGCCGATTGCGTTCCGAACGGGACAAATCTCGCCGGATCTTATCTATTTCCAAGGTGGGGATCAGGAAATTTCACAGGAAGGCATGCTTGAAGATCTTACTCCGTATATCGCTTCGTCGATGTATGTGAAAAAGATTATGGAACCCCACAATGTCGCGGCGATGAAAAACTACCCATATTTGCTCTGGCTCGCCCCGGCGCGCGTGCAGATTCCCGTAATGCGATCCGATTGGTTCGACGAACTCTCCTCTTCGAAGTCTTTGATGGAGAATCCGACTGTCGATGCATATCTGGCGCTGTTTCGTGAGATGAAGGCAAAGAATCTCTGCAAATGGCCGATCACTACGGACGGAACGATCCTGAAATTGGATTCCGTGTTCAACCATGCCTTTGGCGTGACGGCGACGATCGTCAAGGAAAATGGCAAATGGGTATATTCCAAAGCCACGCAAGCGGAGAAAAACAAACTTGCGTTCTATGCCCAACTGTATAAGGAAGGACTCCTCGACAATGAGTATGTGACAAAACAATGGGATACGATGGAACAGGCGTTTTATGAAGGGACCGCGGGATTTGTTTCGGGAAGTGCCGGAGCCGTCATCAACATCTACAACAACAAGATGATACAGACGCAAGGCAAACAGGCCCAACTCATCGTGCTTCCTCCCGCGACAGGCATCAGCCAGGCATATCAGAGTGTTGACGTCACCAAAGAATCCCGTGGTTTCGGGATCAATGCCGATTCTTCCAGCAAGGAAGCGGCGTTTGCCGTTTTGGATTTCATGGCAGGTCCCGAAGGAAGAAAACTCGACAAACTGGGAATCGAGGGTATGCACTATACCGTCCAAGACGGAAAAATCGTTCTTGGGGAAAAATTTCCTCAGTGGTGGGCTCGTTTCTGGGATACGATGAACGGCTTGGATACTTCTAATGTAGCCGGAGAAGTCATGACAAAACCCGGGATCGATTCGCTTGATGCCGCAAACAAATACTTTTCCCCCGATACCAATGTGCTCTTGCCGGAGGATCTCTTGCCGTTGAAAGACGCTATGGACAAACTGTATACGGAATACTCCACGGATATCATTCGCGGAATCCGTGACATTTCGTCGTTTGATGAATTTGTCCAAAAATGGAACGCGGCCGGCGGCGACAAGATCAGCCAATATCTTGCCACTGTGCTGAAATAAGAAAGATATATGCCCCCTTTGGTTTTCAACGGGGGCATATGGAAAAAGGCAAGGAAATGCAGAATACAGAAAAACGGTATCTCGAAAAGACGTATGCGGGACTGTTGGGGAAAAACATCGGCATCCGATTGGGAGCTCCGGTGGAACCTTCATTGTGGACCTATGAACGGATCAAACGCTTCTATGGGGAAATCCATGGATATGTGAAGCCATTCATCAATTTCGCTGCGGACGATGACATTAACGGGCCGGTGTATTTCCTTCGGACCTTGGACGATACGGGGCTCCATGACACGTTGGACGCAAAGGATGTCGGGGAAGCATGGCTAAACTATACCCGCGAAGGCGTGGGAATGTTTTGGTGGGGCGGCTATGGCGTCTCGACGGAACATACCGCATATCTGAATCTGAAACGGGGGTTGTTGCCGCCCGAAAGCGGAAGCATGCGGGTAAACGGGAAAACACTGTCCGAACAAATTGGAGGACAGATTTTCATCGATACGTGGGGGTTCGTATGGCCGGGAAATCCCCATAAGGCGGCCGAGTTCGCACGAAGCGCCGCATCAGTTTCCCATGACGGTCAGGCGCTTCAGGGTGCGGGATTTATTGCCGCCTGCATCGCAAATGCCTATGAGCACGATGATGCGGAAGAAATCCTCGACATGTCGTTGCGCGAACTTTCTCCGGGATGTGCCTATCGGAATGTCGTGGAGAGCGTACGTTTGTTTCATCGATCTCATCCCGATTCCTGGCGTGCATGTATGGAGTACCTTCTGCACGATTGGGGATATGACAAGTACGAAGGTGCCTGTCACGTCATTCCCAATGCCGGCGTATGCGCGATGGCGCTTCTGTACGGCAGACATTTCAAAGAAGGAATAGAGATCGCCACCATGGCAGGATGGGATACCGATTGCAACGCGGGAAACGTCGGTTCGATCCTTGGAGTAATGGACGGAATCGACGGCATCCCTGATGCGTATCGGGAACCGATCAACGACGGCGTCGTCCTTTCGGGTATAAGCGGATATCTTAATATCCTTGATTTGCCTACCTATGCAAAGAAAGTGTATGCCTTGGGATGCGGTTTGGCGGGAAGAACCGTTCCTGTTCAGGACATTGTCAAGGAAGGGGAAATCCACTTTGATTTTTCCCTTCCGGGAAGCACGCACTGTTTCCGCGTGTCGGATCCTTTCCTTTGCCGTATCCGACACAGCGATACCGGGAGACAGGATGGGCACGGGAGCATCGAAATCCTGTTCGACCGGATGGTGCGCGGACAGGGTTGCAAAGTATTTTACAAAAATTTCTATCGGCGCAAGGATTTTTCTGACGAACGGTACATGCCGGTATTTTCGCCGACGGCGTATGCGGGGCAGACGGTTTCCTTCTCCATCAGAGCGGAGCGGTTCAGCGGGGAATCCCTCGTCATCCAGCCATATGTTCACGACAGCAGCAGGGGTGTGGACGTGTATATCGGAGGGCAAGTGGTCGTCAAGGACGCCTGGATTGATTTTTCGTTTCCCATTCCGTCGCTTGATGGGGCTTTTTGCGACGAGATCGGGTTCGTGTTGGAAGGGAACTCTCCGGCGAAAAACAAAGATCTCGGCATCGTATATATGACGGATTTTTCCATCGCCGGGGATGCGGATTACCGGATTGACCTCGCGAAACAACGGATTGAATTCGGCTCGGTGACCGGATTCAGCCATAATCACGGTTCATGGCATCTTGAGGAAGACGGCATGAATGTGCTTTGTCTGGGACACGCGGAGGCGATGACGGGGAATTACTTCGGAGAAGACGAAACGATCGATGGCTGTGTCCGTCTCCATTATGGGACTTCCGCACTCCTCTCGTTGAGGGTTCAGGGAGCGATGCGAGGATACTATGCCGGTTTTTATGAAGGAAGAATCATCATTGGGAAAACGGTCAAAGGGAAACTTGTGACGATTGCCTCTTCACCGTTTTGTCCGGAATCGGAAAAATGGTATGATTGCCGATTCTCCGTCGTCGGGGACAGGCTTGGTTTTGATCTTGACGGAACGAAAATACTGGAAAGTACGGATGCATCCTATGACCATGGAATGGTTGGGTATGCGGTGTATGGTGACGGCCGGGTAAGCTTTGGTTCCCCGGTGATTCATCAGGAAATGACGAACGAGGAGAGTATGGGATGTTAACCCGGAATGAATTGGAAAATGATGTGACGGAGCGGGAGAATAGAGCCTGCGGAGCACTCATCGGACTGGCTATCGGTGATTCGTTTGGCGATGCCTGCAGACTGCAGGATAACCGAGTCAACTACGGTATTACCACGGATTTCAACAAAGGGGCGAGCTGGAGTACCGATGATACGGAATTCGCTCTTTTAACGGCGAAGACGCTGATCAAGACGAAAGGCCACTATACAAGCAAGGCTGTGGTGGATGCCTGGATGGAAAACGTTGTCGTCCAAGACGAGTTCCAACGGGGAGGGCAAAGCGAGATTTCCGCCGCAAACAATCTCCGCAAAGGTTTGCTTCCTCCGCAGAGCGGCAAATACAACACATTCCATATGAGTGACGGAACGGCGATGCGTATCCCTCCTGTTGGTATTGTGTGTGCCGGAGACCCGGACAAAGCCGCGGAATTTGCCCGCATCGATGCAGAGGTCAGCCACTACCAGGATGGGGTCTGGGGGGCGCAGGCGGTTGCGGCTGCGGTTTCCGTGGCGATGGTCGATTCCACGTGGCAAGAGATTTTCTCCACCGCAATGCGTTACATTCCCTCGGAAAGCTGGTTGCATTATGCGATGGACCATGCGTTTCTTATCGTAGACGAAGCGCATGGAAATTTCCTGGATGCATGGATGCCTTTGCACGATGAATTGAAGACCAGCGCATGGGCGACTACAGCGGAGGCGATTCCCGCGGCGTTTGCCTGTTTGAGAATGGAACATGGTGATTTTCGTAAGGCTATGGTGATTGCGGGTAATTATGGGCGTGATGCCGATACCATAGGAGCCGTATGTGGAGCGCTCCTGGGGGCAAAATATGGTTTGAGTGGAATTCCTGAACGTTGGGTGGAGAAGACACGGTATCCAAGTGGGACCTGCCTGAAATTCACCAAAGGATTGGATATTCTCGAGGTAGCACGGCAACTTGCGGCGTTGATATGATTTTTATGTTTTCTTTTCCGCAATTGTGAACTACTATTCTTGGTATGGATTTGGGGCAACTTGCGGAAATAATCTCATCCCAGGGGGACATCATCGCCATCTACAGTGAGGAGGGCAAGTTGTTGCAATTCCTCGCCGATGGAAGCAAAATACTTTATGGTTGTCTTGCTTCCAGGATGAGGTCTTCTTCATTGGATGCGGTGTTGGGGGAACAAGTGCCGATGCGCATTCGTCTCGCATGTCGGACGAAGGAGCTTGCGACCTGCCAGTATCACGATGAGGCATCGGACCAATGGTTTTGGGTTCGTATCTCTCCGCTTCCGTTTCCCATCGACGGTATGGAAGCTGTATTGTTGGCGGTGATCAACAACACGTCGATGCAGAAACAAAACAAACGGCTTTCTCGGCTTTGCCTCATTGATTCTCTCACCAGCGTGTACAACAGGCGGATGATGGAGTCCGTCCTCGTCCCGCTTGTCATCCGTGCGTTGTCCAATGATTCGCTGGTCTGTGCCGTGATTATCGATATCGACCATTTCAAATCCATCAACGATCTGTACGGCCACTGCGTGGGGGACCAGATGCTCAGGCATACCGCCGAATGGGGACGGATCGCCTTTCCCGAGTTGGATATCGTCCGCTACGGCGGGGATGAATTCGTCCTCTTCTCGATCGACAGACCGGCGAAGGAAATCGAGGACGTGTCGAAAAAACTCTGCAAGGATATCTCGAAAACCGCGTACAAGGAAGAGAGATATGCCCTTACCCTGACGGTATCGATCGGGATCGGGGTATCAGGGAAGCGCACTTCGTATTATGAGTTGTTTCATCTTGCCGATACCGCCTTGTACCAGGCGAAAGCGCTCGGACGAAACCAGGTGGTCGTCCATAGGTTCCCATAATGCATCTTCCCGTGGATTTCGCCGAACCTCTTCGTCGTGGCATCGCCACTATGGCCAGGCGTACGCCCCACGCCTGTTCAATCTTGATTCCTCAAGGAGGCGTGACCGCCGGCATCATGGCCGGGACTTTTGCCACAAAAGAAGAGGATGAAACGATTTGCGATCCGCTCAGAAGGGGGATGGT
>JBAXYP010000026.1:0-12441 GCA_041670725.1 Sphaerochaetaceae bacterium | reverse complement strand
TGGCGACGACGACCGTGGCGGAGATGGTGACGGGCGTCGTTGCTACGGACGCCGGGACGACGACCGTCGTGGCGGATTTGGTGACCGCGGCGGATACGGGCATCGTGACGACGACCGCCGTGGCGGATATGGTGACCGTGGTAGTAGCTACGGACGCCGTGACGACGACCGCCGTGGCGGGTTTGGTGACCGCGGTGGGTACGGACATCGTGACGACGACCGCCGTGGCGGATTCGGTGACCGCGGTGGGTACGGACGCCGTGACGATGATCGCCGTGGCGGATTCGGGGGACGAAGTTTTTCCCGTCCTGATCGGTATGATGACCGTCGAGGTGGGGCCGGTCGTGATCGTGATGACCGCAAACCCAAGCCGTACGGTTTCGATAAATTCCGTGAGACCAAGACCAGAGGAGAAGACGAAAACGACAATTTCTTCTGGCTCGATGATGCGAAAGACAAGAAAGACGATAAATAACGGAGTCGTTTGTTGTGAGAGGGGGATCCTGGAAAAGGATCCCCTTTCCTTTTGTTTTTGCTTTTCTTGCGGAAACGATTCGGTCTTGTTGCCTGTCATCCGAAATGCATGAAAAAATAAGGATCCACTTGTAGTGCGTCTTCTTATTTCATCCATAGGTCTTGGAATTGTAAGATTGAAATTCGTGTCTTCAAGGATTGTGCTTTCGGTTTATCTCCATTCTACGCTTATGGATGATAATCGGTTGCAACCTCTGATAGGACTGTCCTCCCTCCGCTTTTGAGAAAAAGATATCAACTCCCGATGCAAAAGTAATTCTGCATCGCCACACTGATACCACCGAGGATATACCCATCTTTTCTCAAGTTTGAAGCTTCAATTTTGATGTTTTGCTTTCCCAGAGAAAAAATTCTTGTGTTTATGGCATCCTTTGTGGAATCAACGATTGAAGTAAGGTCGATAAATTCCGCTTCATTGGTTGTGATGATGATTTTTTCTGGAGAAAACATTTCTGCAAGGATGACGGCACCTGTAGCTATCAGGGATGCGTATTCTTTGACGAATTTTTTGCAATTCTCATTTCCGCCCCTTGCCTTGACGAAAATCGATTCGATGGTATCATCCGTCCCGTATCGCGTGTCAAAAGCTTCCACCTTGCCTTTCAGATTATCCAGTCCTGTATAGAGTTCCAGGCATCCGCGGTTGCCGCATGCACACACCGGTCCTTGAAAATTAATTGATACGTGGCCGATTTCAATCGAACTGTTGTGGTATCCGCGTAACAACACACCGTGAAGAAAAGCTGCGGCTCCGATCCCTTTCCCGATGTTATAAAGGACCACATTGTTGGAGTCTCTGCCTTTTCCGAACCACATCTCGCCGAGCAACGCGGCGTTGCTGTCGTTTTCTGTGAAGAAAGGAAGCCTGAACTCACGTTGTACGAGATCTCTGACCTTCTGAATGTTCCAAAAATATGGTGCTTCTTTCTCTACAAACTGGGCGTCTGTGGAACGGATCCCTGGGGTGATGCATACCACTCCGATGCAGGTGCTTTGGGGAGGGATATGCGACGCCGCCTCCCTGATGATTTCTTGTATCGCAAACTCGTCGAACATCTTCCAGTTCATTTGAAAACTTTGGGAAAAAAAGAAATTGCCACTAATGTCAGTGACGGTCGAAGTTGTGGAATCCCTGTTTAAGTAAAGAACGATGACACAATACCTGTTTTGGCGAATGGAAAGATATCTTGCCCTTCTGCCCCTTAGGTCACTATAGTACGCTTTTTCAGAGATGAAGCCGTCTGCAGTCAACCCATTGATTATTTTCGTGACTGCAGCCCCTGTCAGTCCCGTGTTTTGAGTGAGATAATTACGGTTTACGTCATCTTCCCTGTAAATTCGATTGATGACTTCAAACCGGTTGGTGTTTTTCATTAATGCGAAATTGATATTTTCCACTAAGGACCTCTTGCCTTTTTTTATGAATCACTCATCCAAAGATACACAATAAGTCTCAATGGAAAAAGGAGACAAGCAGTCATCGACGGTTGTAGCCTTCTTTTTTTCTCCTTCATATTCAAGCATATCCGTTTTTCTGACTTCCCTCAATTTTTTTGCGAGCTTTATTCGGAAAGCCGATTCTCGACCAAACGGTTCATATACCCTCAAGACCAATTCATCGGAGTCCTCCGCCTTTTTGAATGCACTCAGACGTATTTCCTTTCCGACTTCAATCCCACGTTGGACTTGGGGAAGTCCCGGATGTGGATACTGGTGGTAGGAGCAAACGGCATTAAAAGGATGTTTCTCCTCTTCAATTGCAGGAAGAGCGTCTTGAAGTGGTCGAGGCACACTCACATAGGAAAAGGTATAGCTGTGGTTTCCTATCTGCGTGTAGGGGTTGCCTGCGTCCATGCAACTATGTCTTGTCGCTAACAGGATTGGCTGGAACAGATGTCCTTTTCTCCAGACATCACAAGCCGGAGTGTCTGGGGCGGCGAGCAAGATGGAGGAGGCTCCGTCAGTGGCGGCCAACCATGTTTGGATTTCTCTTGGTCTGATTTCTCTGCAATCAGTTGGGTACAAGACAGCTCTGTTTTTTTCAAACATGTTGTTGCCTATCGGACCGGACACCTCGTCTTTGCCGACGTGGAGAATACCAAAGGGAACCTCATAACTAAGCGAGGAGTAGTTTTCCGGCAATGGGACATGAAGGCGAATTTCCTTGTACATCGTACCATCGAAAGCCTCGATGTTGATGTCGACCTTGATTTTCTTTATATGATTGAAGATTGTAAGTGTTTCTTTTAAGACGAAATGAGGGAAGCGTGCGGTTCCCACTACAATCGTGGCGACGGTGCCGGTGGGTTGGTTCATTCCCTCATGGGACGGAATATGCCATTGAATATTTTGTCTTCCCGCACTTTCCGTATAGCCGCTGCCAAGCCAGTATTTTGTGGAGTCGGAGCCATAAGGGAGCGATGGTTGCTGAATTTCTGAAAATTCACCGGAACCGTTGCCTACCGAATCGACGACGAATACCTCAAAGAGGGCAAGTGGGGAATTTTGCGGGACAAGGTTTTCCCTTGTTTCCTTGTCGAAAAGTTCGGTGATACCGCCTTTTCCGATGACAACGGAATAATAGTCGTTGTCCACTTTTATGCTGTTGTCCTGTTCTTTTGCGGTCTCTACCGGTTCTTGCATACACCTTTTTTGATTTGTTGAAAGGCGGTAGCGCTTGTATCCCAAGGCGGGGATGTTGGCGATGAAAAGTATTCTGATTGAATACGGTGCGGGTTCCTCGATGATCTGATAGGGAATTTCCGTCCCGTCTGAATCGAGGAGACGGGGAGCAATTGCTCCAACGGCTTCCCAGTCGATTATGACGGATACCTCATCGGTGCGGTCGAAAAAAGAAGCATTGAATACGGTAATGGTATTTTGTTCTGCCTGGACGGTAATTGCCTTGTCCATAGCTTCCAGTATTCTTTTTCTCAGGGAACGTGCTTGTTCGTACCCATTGAGGGAAGTCTGGAGGTAGGTCTCGTCAGTGATATGTCCATTTTTTCCACCCCATCCGTGATCAAGATAGAGCAACTTCGCCCAGCAGGAATTGATTTCGTCTTCAGGATAGGGAAAAACTTTTTTCACAAGCATTCTCCCGAGAGCGGAGAACCGTTCTGTTTCCTCAAGGATTTGCATGCCGTTCCTGTTGTAACGGAATGCGTCGGCATGGGTCGGTTCGTGGTATATCCATAGGTTTGGGCGTTCCCCCCGATAAGTGTTCCAATATTCGTCCTTATCCAGAAACTTGTTTGCTTCATCCATAAACATTGAGGCAGAAGTGTAATAAAGTTTTGGAAATGCATATTCTTTGTCTTGGAGAAGAGCTTGAAAATAAGGCGTGAGGTTTAGCGGGTAATCATAGTCACGTATCGACAATAACCCGAAGTACGGGGGAATATTTCGTTTCTTGTAATAATTCTTCGCAACTGTTTCAAGGTAAGTCGCAAGTCCATTGTGTCCGATCGCAGTGTCGATCTGTATTCTGATTCCTTCTTCGGAATGTTCTTTTTCGTCATAAACGTTATAATGAAGTCCAATGATTTCGTTGAGACTATTGTGATGGTAATGTCCGGTAGAGTATCCGGTGACAAAACTTCCGTCCGGGCTGTACCATTTGAAGAATCCTGCATCCATCCTGCTGACAAATAAATAATCGACATGACATTTCTTCATGATTTGTGCCGATTGCATCGTACGATCCGGCACGTCCTCGTTCCATGCCACCCTGATTTTGCATCCCTTGAAAACTTTTTCCAACCAGCGTTTCCCCAGGTAATATTGGCGTACCAGCCCCTCGCTGGTTTCCGATCCTTCATAACATTGGGTGAAAGTCGCCCCGCATCCGAACTGTCCGCTCTTCATCACATCGATGAGCCTTTCTTTTAGCTCCGGATGGAGGATCAGAAAATCCTTCAGGTAAAGCGAACATTCCATCGAATGGAAAAACCCGGGGTCTTTTTCCATTTGCAAAATTGCCTCTTTGATGATTCGTTCATTCCTGAACTGAATCGTAACGAGAGGAGAGTCCAGAAATGCGATGTCGTTATGGCTGGAAGACAGGACCGGAACATTATGGTTTTGAAAGAAACCTCGCTCGGAAGTTCTCATATTAATCCTCACTTTTGCTATTCAAGCATAGCATATAAGAAAATAATGTCAATAGTTAAAATAAAATAACTTTAAAATTTATATAAAGTTAAATAACATAATAGTAGTTTTTCACATTAAATATTGTAAAATTTTAAACTTAGTTAAAAAAATCTTGACATTTCTGTTGTTCAAGCTAATACTGGTGAAAACGAAATGTAAGGAGGATTACAATGAATCGTTTGATAAAGGTGGTTGGTGTCATTTTTGTGTTCTTGATGTTGTGTTTTCCCCTTTGTGCTCAGGGTACGAATGAGGTTGCGGAAAACGGCAACACGATCATCCATGTGGCTCATTTTTATGATCCTACGGATGAAAACGGGTATAACTGGTTCAATAAGGCCAAGGAAGAGTTTGAGGCTGAAAATCCCGGCATTAAAGTTGAATTCGAGCAATTCAAATGGGATGAGATTGATATCAAACTGATGAGTGATTTCCGCTCAAACATCCTTACCCATGATGTCGCATTAAGTACCCCTCAACTGTTACCGCAACATGCTGCCGTCGGTACGTTTGAGGATCTGAATCCATATTTGAAAAAATACTGGACACAGGATGAAGCGGCGGCGCTTTCCTGGGCTTCTACCTACAGGCAGGGAGAACAGGGCGGAAAACAAATTGGTCTTCCTCTGGGAAGCCATTCCCGTATTTGCGCGTACAACAAGGATATGTTCAAGGCTGCAGGACTCGATCCCGAAAATCCGCCGAAGACGCTGGATGAGTTGGTCGATTATGCGAAGAAACTTACAATAGACAAGAATGGAGATGGGGTCATCGACCAATGGGGACTGGCTCTCACCCTTGGACCGGACCGAGCTACAATTGAGGTTACTTACGCTCCTCTTGTCTGGGGATTCGGCGGTTCCTTGTATGACAAAACGACGGGGAAGGCGGTATTTGCCAGTGAAGCCGGCATCAAATCCGCAGAATTCCTTTGGGATTTGCTCAATACGTACAAAGTGGTCAATCCGGCAAGTTTGGTGAATGATTACAACAGGAATGTCCATGACTCCATTCTCGAGGAAAAGAGTGCTATCGCATTCGGATGGGGTTCCTACTGGGTCGATGGATTGGAGGCGAAGGGGTTTGTGAAAGGTATTCTTCCCGCTACGCCACAAGGCGAGATGGTGAAAGTGGGTGTGTTCCCGTATCCTACCGGTGTCGTAGGTGAAGAAGGATCGGGATTCACAAACAGTTGGGATGTCTCCATGTATGCGAAAAGCCAACATAAGGAAGAAGCGTGGAAATTTATTGATTTCCTGCTGACGAAAGCCGATCTTGCAAGTTATGGTGATGCCGGACTGCCCATCCGTAAGTCGGAATGGGATAAACCTGAATACCAAGTCCCGTATTTCAAGGAATATCATAAAGCGATTACCGTTGGAAAGCCGATGCCTGAAAGTCCGCATTACGGAGAACTTGCTGATATTGTCGCTTCTGCCTTGCAACGTTGCATGAATGGTCCCCGTAAAGATATCCCGAAGATTCTGGAGAATGCCCAGAAAGAATACAATACGAAATATTGAGGCGGTAGCGTGATGATACAGAAGCGGACTCCATTGTACATGCTTTTGCCGGTTTTGGTGCTGATGGTGATATTCCTGCTCGTTCCGATCTGTAAGGGCATTGTGATGACACTGGAGAGTACATCACTTTCAGGTGAGACCTCGTTTGTGGGATTCAGGAATTTTATTGGTCTCTTTACTGAAGGTGATCGTATGAGGATGAATCTCTCCATTACGTTGAAATATGTAGTGGCGGATATCGTCCTGACGATTCCTGTCGCCTATCTCGTCGCATTGCTTGTGGTACGGAAAGGGAAGATGGCGAAGTTTTTCAGAAGCCTTTATTTGATACCATGGATTTCAGCGCCTGTGGTCAGTACTTTGATGGTCCGCTCCATGTTGGATTCGGAAATCGGAATCATCCACATCATGGTTCGGCATATTGTCGGACATGATGTCCTGATCCTGAACAATAGTACGCTTGCTCTCCTTGTACTGATATTGCACAGTTTCTGGCGTTCGTATCCTTTCATTATGTTGTTTCTTTCTGCAGGGATGTCCACTATCCCCAACGAGTATTATGAGGCGGCACATATCGATGGAGCGAACAAAAGGGATTGTTTCTTCCGTATCACATTGCCATTGACTGCCAATCAGCTCTGTATCGGCATCCTGATGGTCACTATTTGGACAATTCAGGATTCCGAATCGATTTTTGCCCTTACAAAAGGGGGGCCGGGGAACTCGACGGAAACTTTGGCCGTGAGGTTGTTCAAGAGTTCTTTTGTGAATTTCGATTTGAACCAAGGGGCCGTCATCGGATTCATTCTTGTGGTGATTACGTTACTTTTCATGTTTTTGTATGTAAAAGTATTGCTCAGGGGGGATTTGTATGAATAATGGACGGAAGGTGATGAAAGATGTTTTCTTCTTCATCATTTATATCCTGATCGCTATTTTTGCATTGTTTCCCCTCCTATGGGGTCTGAAACTTTCCCTGACGCCAAAATACGATTATGGTTTTTGGCCGAAAAGTCTCACGCTCGTACATTATAAAGCCATTTTCCAACGGAAAGAGGTGATTGTCTATTTTCTCAATAGTGTGAAGGTCGCATTGGGGACCATCGTCATCGTTGTCCCTCTCTCTTTGATGGCCGCTTATGCATTGGCGAGGTTTTGTTTCCCAGGAAGACGAACGCTCGGTATGATTCTGCTTCTCCTTCCCATGCTGCCTATGACGGCTATTCTTGTTCCCTTGGTTTCCTATTACAATAAGTTGGGGCTGTACAACACCATACAGGGGGTAATTCTGGTGAACGCGACATTTTCCTTACCTCTTGCTGTATGGATGTTGAGAAATTTTATCGTGAATACTCCGAAAAACATTGAGGAAGCGGCACTGATTGATGGTCTTGGTCCTATGCAGACGTTATTCCGAGTAACGCTTCCCATGATCCGTCCGGGTGTTATGACCGTGATTATTTATTTGTTTATCAGTTCATGGAATGGGTACACTGCTTCCTATGCCTTGACGACTTCTCCCGACAAGAGGGTTCTTGCCCAAGGCGTGTTGGCGTTCCTCGGGTCTTGGGAAACGGATTGGGGCGGTTTGACGGCGATGGGGCTTTTGATGGTTTTCCCTCCTATCCTGTTGTTCTTGTGCTTTCAGGATACCTTCATTGCCGGTATGTTTGGCGAATCATTGAAGTAACATGGCATTGATAGTAACTGATATTCAGCATTATTCCATAGAAGATGGGCCGGGAATACGTGACACAATCTTTTTGAAGGGTTGCAATCTTCGTTGCAAATGGTGTCACAATCCCGAGTCGTTGGATACGCACATTTCTCTTGGAATTGAGAAAAACCGATGTACCGGATGTGGGAGATGTTTTTCTCGTTGCCCTCAGAAGGTGATTTCCTCCAATGCAGAAGGAATCGTTGTCGATAGAGAAAAATGTGATGGTTGCGGTATATGTGTTGGAGAATGCTTTTCCAACGTATTTTCAATCGCCGGCAGGAGAATGGAGTTGCAGGACGTGTTTGGGGAAGTAATGGTTGACAGACTTTATTTTGAGAATTCAAACGGGGGGGTAACCATTTCTGGAGGCGAACCGTTCCTGCAGTGGAAGGAGCTTGCCGACTTGCTAAAGATGTTTCACGATGCGGGCGTCCATACGATTGTCCAGACGAATCTCACCATGCCGTTTGAACCGGAGATT
Source organism: Sphaerochaetaceae bacterium (assembly GCA_041670725.1). Classification (GTDB taxonomy): domain Bacteria; phylum Spirochaetota; class Spirochaetia; order Sphaerochaetales; family Sphaerochaetaceae; genus RUG023. Next base: position 4,028 of record JBAXYP010000026.1, on the reverse strand, counting down.
GCAGCAAGCCTTCCTTTTATCGACTTGTTCATGGTCGATCTGAAAGTGTTTGATGAAGATCTTCACCGAAAATGGACGGGGATGGGCAATGGTGCGATTCTTGGAAATTTGGAAGAACTGGACAGAAGAGGGAAGGATTTTGAAGTCCATACCCCTGTGGTCGAGGGGGTAAATGATAACGAGGAAGAAATCAGGCGCATTGTGCGTTTTCTCCGCTCTTTTGCCCATCTTTCTCGGTACAAACTTTTGGGGTATCACCCATTTGGTCTTTCCAAATACGATAAGTTTGGCATACCCGTCGGATATACGAACGAGAGGCAGTTTCCATCAAGGCGATTGGATCAATTGCAGGTATTAGCGGATAAGGAGCTGGGAATATGAATTCCACTGTATACTGGGAACGATTGGCACGGTTGAGAGAGAAAAAACTGGCGCAAACCCAAGAGAAGTTGGAATATGAGGGGTATCTTGATGAAGATGATTATGGTCGTGTCGTGCCCACTTTCTCATGGAGTATCATCCCAAATGATCCCGACGGTAATTTTTACGGTATCGACGGTTGGACGGAAAACTTTTGCGATTTGATGGAAAAGCATGCCACGTACATAGATCCTGACGATGCGTTCACTGGCAAGTGGATGTATTTCATGTCAAAAATGCGTCCATACAAATACAAAGAACAGTTGTTGCCGAAATCTTTGAAACGGTCCATTGAACTCTACAAGTTGGATGCGGGAATTGGGTTCGATGCTCATTTCTGTCCGGATTACAAGATGGGGCTTTCCTTGGGGTGGGGCGGACTCCTCAAGAAGATCGGCAAGTACAAGGCCATCCATCCTGATAAATCTCATTTCTATGAATGTCACGCCGAAGTCATCAAGAGCATCCAGGTCTGGATCCAACATCACATTGAAGCGTTGGCAAAACTTGGGGAAGAGACGGATGATCTTGAACTCCGCAACGAATATCGTGTGAAGTTGGAAACGAACAAAGCCGTGAAGGACGATCCCCCCACCACCTATCGCCAAGTGCTCCAATGGATCATCTGGTATCATTTGGCCTCAAGGACATTCAACAGGGATGGTGCTGGCGGGCAACTTGATTCATTGTTGCAGCCATATTATGAGAATGACGTGAAAGCGGGGAGGATCACCCGTGACGAAGCCGTTTACCAGATGGGATGTTTTCTGATCAACGATCCCGTCTATTGGCAGATAGGAGGTCCCGATAAGGACGGGAAAGATCAGAGTTGCGAAATGTCCTACATCATCCTCGATGCTGCTGAGAAAATCAATGTTACTTTGAATCTTACGCTTCGTGTACACGACGGAATGGACATGAAACTTTTTGACAAGGCAGTGCGCCTTCTGGTGAAACATAAGGAAGCTTGGCCTCGTTTTTCCGGTGACAAAGCATTGGTTTCCGGTTTCTGCGCCCTTGGTTATCCCGTTTCTTTAGCTCGTCAGCGTATCGCTGTCGGTTGTAACTGGATGTCGCTACCAGGAATGGAGTACACGCTCAATGATTTATTTAAGATTAATTTCGCCAAGGTGTTTGAAGTTGCATGGCAGGACATGATGAAGCGTTGCGGATATCCCGGTCTTGGAGGGGACATCGGGACGTACAACCCGGTGGTAAAGGGCAGTATGAAGCGGACAATAGAAGTCCCATCGGTTAAGCTTCTCTGGGATCTGTTCTCAAACCACCTTTCCCAAGCCGTCCAAGCCACTGCTGACGCGATGAGGTTTCATCTTCATGTGCAAAAAGACAATGAGGTGGAGCTGTTGCTGAACTTGCTGAGTCACGGTCCACTGGAAAAAGGGCTTGACATCAGTAATGGGGGAGCCATGTACTACAACCTGGCGATTGATGGTGCCGGTCTTGGTACTGTCGCCGATTGTTTTACTGCCGTTCAACAACGGATTGAAGAGGAAAAACGGATTGGTTGGGAAACTCTCAACATGGAGCTTCGGACCAGTTGGGCTGGCGATGATGGGGAGCAGTACAGGTTGATGATGCTTTCCAGCAAACATTATGGTTCCAGCGAGGAAGGGCTTGCATGGGGTAAAAAGGTGGAACGTTTGTTTACTTCATTGGTTCTTGCCCAGCGTAAAGGCAATCTCGTTTTCATACCAGGATTGTTCTCTTGGGCAAAATCGCATATTCTCGGGAAAGATGTCGGAGCCACTCCAAACGGGAGACGGTACGGGGACCCCATTACCCATGGGGCGAACCCATCGAAGACATTTGAAGGCGAATTCAATGCCATTGCATTAGCGACCACCATAGCTCAGGTACAACCCGGATACGGCAATACGGCACCTTTGCAATTGGAATTTGACCCATTCATGCAGGACAATGATCCTGTCAAACTGGTAGAAGCGGTGATTCTCACCCATTTCCAGATGGGGGGTACTTTAATTAACGTGAACATTCTGAATAAGGATCAACTTCTGGATGCGAACAAACATCCGGAAAAATATCCCGATCTCGTCGTGCGTGTCACAGGATTTACCGCATATTTTTGTATGCTTACTCCTGAATTTCGTCAGATGGTTGTCGACAGGGTGGTCAATGGATGAAAGTATTGTTACGCCGTTCGTGAAGCAGAACGGAAACAGATGAGACAGTGGAAGGGCCAAACTCTTCGGGATCGCAAGTTCTCGGAAGGTTTGCCATTTCTTCTGCTGTTGCGATCCTTTTTGTTTCGTCCTGTTTTTTTGACGATTTTATTTTTTGTCGCCGACGTCATCTTCAGGTTGTTCCATCGTATTCTCTGCATAGCGATGTCCCCTTGGCTAGTGTTGACAATTCAATCTATATGGGATATATTTCTAATAAGAATTAATTATGAATACTGAAAAACGGCAAACCATACAGAAAGAACTGGTACTGGAAGCGGTACTTGCCTCGGGCGACCATCCCAACGCCGAGGAAATATACCGGCGGGTCGCTGAAAAGCATCCTTCCGTCAGCCGTTCCACCGTATATCGGAATCTTCATAATCTTGTTGAGGAGAAGAGGATTCAGGCGGTGAAGGTGACGGACGGCCCGGAACATTTTGACAGGACGCTTTCTCCCCATTATCATATCCAATGTACAGTCTGCAAGCGGGTCAGTGACGTGTGTATAGCTTCGGGCGATAGTCCTGAAAGTATCGTTGATGCTTCCGGATACTTGGTGGAGGGCAAGGACGTCATCTACCGGGGGATTTGTCCCGAATGTCAACATAAAATCCGACATTTTCAAGGAGTGTAGTGGTATGGAACTGAAAGGATCAAAGACGGAGAAAAATTTGCAGGCGGCGTTTGCCGGTGAGTCTCAGGCGAGAAACAAGTATACCTATTTTTCGTCAAAGGCCCGCAAAGAGGGGTATGTACAGATCGCGAACATCTTCGAAGAGACTGCGAACAACGAAAAGGAACATGCGAAGATCTGGTTTAAATTGCTTCAGAATTCCGGAGACATCGCCGATACCGCATCCAATTTGAAAACCGCAGCGGCGGGTGAGAACTACGAATGGACTGACATGTATGTCGGATTTGCAAAAGAAGCGAGAGCCGAAGGTTTCACCAAGATCGCCACGTTGTTCGAGATGGTTGCGGCCATTGAGAAGACCCATGAAGAGCGTTATCTGGCTTTGCTGAAGAACGTCCAGGAAGGGGTGGTTTTCAGCCGTGACGGAGAGCAGATCTGGAGATGTTCGAATTGCGGCCACATCGTCATCGGAAAGAAAGCCCCCGGCGTTTGCCCGGTATGCGGGCATCCACAAGCGTATTTCGAGTTGGTCGCCAAAAACTACTAGAGTTGTTGTTTGGATCCAGAACCGGAGGCATACGTCTCCGGTTTTTAGTTGTCTTGGATGGCGTCGAGGATTCTGTTCGGGATCATGATGTCCTGCATGGTTTGTTCGGCCTCAAGGACCGCGTCGAAAACTTCATCGAGGTCTTCTTCGTCCAACGTTTCGTCTCCTGAAAAATCGAACAGAAATAAACGCGGGATACGGGAAAGGAACGCAATTTCTTCCG
>JBAXYP010000025.1:0-12462 GCA_041670725.1 Sphaerochaetaceae bacterium | reverse complement strand
CGGGTGTTCTCCGACATCGTTTCCGCCAATTCCTTTGTGGAGAGTTGCCCGCTCCCGGTGGTGGTCAAGGCGGACGGACTTGCCTTGGGCAAAGGAGTGGTCGTCGCTGCGACGAGGAACGATGCCAAGGAAGCGCTCAGACATGCCATGGCGGATCATGCGTTTGGGAAGAGTGGGAATACGGTGGTCGTCGAGGAATTCCTCACCGGACCTGAAGTTTCCGTTCTCTCGTTCACCGACGGGAAAACGATCGTGCCGATGGTCTCCTCAATGGACCATAAGCGGGCGTTTGATGGAGATCGCGGACCAAATACCGGGGGGATGGGGGCGGTGGCACCCAATCCTTGGTACACGCCGGAGATTGCGAAGGAATGTATGGAACGGATTTTCCGTCCGACGGTGGACGCGATGCGTTCCGAAGGCCGTCCCTTCAAGGGATGCCTGTATTTTGGATTGATGCTTACCCGCGAAGGGCCCAAGGTCATCGAATACAATTGTCGGTTCGGGGATCCGGAGGCGGAGGCGGTGCTTCCGCTTCTGGAGAGCGATCTTCTGACCATCATGCGGCATGTACGGGACGGGTGTCTGGAAGAATCCGATGTCTGTTTCCGGGACGCGTCTTCCTGTTGCATTGTGCTTGCAAGCGGCGGATATCCGCTTGCCTACGAGAAAGGGAAGCGGATTTTCATCGGGCATCCCGACGCCGTCGTCTATCATGCGGGGACGGCGATTCGCGATGGACTTCTCGTGACGAACGGGGGACGCGTGCTTGATGTGGTGTCCGTTGCGCCGACGCTTCGGGAAGCGATCGGGAGGGCATACGGAGCCGTGGATGAGATTTCCTTCGAGAAAATGTACATGCGGCGCGACATCGGACGCCGCGCACTGACGGGAGCGTGAAATGGTTTGTCGCGTATTTGTGGAAAAAAAGCCGGAATATCGCGTTATGGAGAAGAATCTGTGCGACGAGTTCACGCAGTTCGTCGGGGTGAAGGGACTGAGGAAAGTCCGTTTGGTGAAGCGGTACGATGTGCAAGGAGTCTCTTTTGCGATATTCTCGCAGGCGGTGCGTACCGTGCTGTGCGAAGTGGTGGTGGACGACTGGTATCCAGAGATGCCCGATCCTCAAGATGCCGTCCTGTTCGCCGTCGAGTCGCTTCCCGGACAGTTCGATCAACGTTCCGATTCCGCCGCTTCGTGCATTCAGTTGATGAGTCAGGGGGAGCGTCCTCTGGTTCGAAGCGCCTTGTTGTACTATCTGTACGGCGACCTTTCCGAGGACGATGTAATCAAGGCCAAGACGTACGTGATCAACCCGGTGGACAGCAGGGAAGCGGATTTGGAAAAGCCGGAGAGTTTGACGCAAAAGCGCAATATCGTGCGCCAGGAACCGATTCTCGACGGGTTTGTCGGAAATGATGACTTGGCGGGACTGAAGAGGCGATATGCCTTGGCGATGGATGTGGACGACCTGTCGACGGTACAGTCGTATTTCCACGACGAGGGGCGCAACCCGAGCCTCACGGAACTCCGGGTGATCGATACCTATTGGTCGGACCATTGCAGGCATACGACATTCGGCACCCATCTTGACGAGGTGACGATCGATGATCCCGAGGTGAAAGGGGCGTGGGACGAGTACCTTGCCTGCCGAAAGGAACTGGGACGGACGAAGCCCGCCACATTGATGGATATCGCGACCATAGGAGCGAAGGTATTGAAAAAGCGTGGGATCCTCACTACGGTGGACGAGAGTCCGGAGATCAACGCGTGTACGGTGCGGATTACCGTCGGTGGGACGCCATGGCTGTTGCTGTTCAAGAACGAGACGCACAACCATCCGACGGAGATCGAGCCGTTCGGAGGAGCGGCGACCTGCCTCGGCGGCGCCATCAGGGATCCCCTGTCAGGACGTGCCTATGTCTATCAGGCGATGCGGCTTACGGGATGCGCCGATCCCCGTATGCCGGTGGAAAGGACGCTTGCCGGCCGACTTCCCCAAAAGAAGATCGCCGTGTGTTCCGCCCAAGGCTACAGTTCGTACGGCAACCAGATCGGGCTTGCCACCGGTTTGGTGGACGAGCTGTACCACGAACGGTACCGGGCGAAGCATATGGAACTCGGCGCGGTCATCGCCGCCGTTCCCGCCGATCATGTGGTACGGAGGGAACCGTTGCCCGGGGATGTCGTCGTGCTTGTCGGCGGAAGAACGGGACGCGACGGGTGCGGTGGGGCGACGGGATCGTCGAAGAGTCACGACGGCTCGTCGCTGGAAACCTGCGGGGCGGAGGTGCAGAAGGGAAACGCCCCAGAAGAGCGCAAATTGCAGCGGTTGTTCCGTAACGTCGAAGCATCGCGGATGATCAAGCGATGCAACGATTTCGGGGCGGGCGGTGTGTCGGTGGCGATCGGAGAACTCGCCGAGGGGCTGGATATCGATTTGGACAAGATTCCCGTCAAGTATCAGGGGCTTTGCGGGACGGAACTGTCCATCAGCGAAAGTCAGGAACGTATGGCCGTAGTGCTGGATGCGGCGGATGCGGCGCGGTTCATCCGATTGGCCGACGAGGAGAATCTCGAAGCGACGGTGGTCGCCCAAGTGACGGATACGGGGCGCCTTGTCATGCGCTTCCAAGGGACTTCGGTCGTGGATGTAAAGCGGTCGTTCTTGGATAGCAACGGAGCGGTGAAGCACGCCTCTATGCAAATACCCCGGATGGGGACGAAAACGGAGAGTCGCATAAAAAACAGCGATCAGGCGGTGCTTTCCTTGCTTTCTGATTTGAACGTCTGCTCGAAACAGGGGCTTTCCGAACGCTTCGACTCGACCGTCGGAGCCGGGACTGTCCTCATGCCGTTCGGTGGAAGGAAGCAGAAGAGCCCGAGCCAGGTGATGTGCGCATTGTTGCCATCGGATGATTGCGACGGCGCCTGTTCGGTGATGGCCTATGGGTGTGACCCGATGTTGCTGGAGAAAAATCCCTTTGAAGGCGGATATCGCGCGGTCGTTCACAGCATTGCAAAGCTTGTGGCGTGCGGATGCGACGTAAAGGGGGCCTGGCTGAGCCTTCAGGAGTTTTTCGGCAAGCCCGTTGATCCCGGGAAATGGGGGATCGTCTGCTCGGCGTTGCTTGGGGCGCTGAGGGCGCAACTTCAGTTCGGCGTCGGGGCGATCGGCGGCAAGGATTCGATGAGCGGGACGTTCGGAAAGCTCGATGTTCCTCCGACGCTGGTCAGTTTCGCCGTGGCCGCGCACACGGTGGGAAAAGTGATACCCGACCATTTTCAGAAGAGTGGGGATTTTTTGTATTTGTGCGACGACGACGATCTTCCTTCGCTCTATGACAGAATCCATGCCATGATGGGACGGGGACTCGTACGTTCGGCGTATGCCGTGGGATACGGAGGAATCGTCGAGGCGCTCTGCAAAATGGCGTTCGGCAACGAAATCGGAGTGGACGTATGTTCGGGCAAGGATTTGTTCCGAAAGCGGTACGGGGCGATCATATTGGAGACGGAGGAAGAAATCGAAGGGTTTTCGCTCATCGGACGCACTCAACGGGCCTTTTTCCTTTCCGGTATGGGGTTCGCCCTCGATCTTCGCAAAGGACTTGCCGCATGGGAAGGAACCTTGGAAGGTGTGTATCCCCGGCTCGCGGCGGAAGAAGGAGAGGCAAAAACGCTTTCCCTTTGTGAAAAGCCCGCAGTTTCCCACGCTCTCGGTTCTTATGCCCGACCGTCCGTTCTGATTCCGGTGTTTCCCGGGACGAATTGCGAATTCGACCTTTCCAAGGCACTTGCCGATTCCAATTTCGTTCCGCGGGTTATGGTTATCAGAAACAGGGACAAGGAGGCGGTGACCGAAAGCGTACGGTCGTTCTCCAAGGCGCTTCGCGAATGTCAGGTATTGTTTATCCCCGGAGGGTTTTCCGGGGGCGACGAACCGGACGGATCCGGAAAATTCATCGCAGCTTTCCTTCGGAATCCGGAAATCGCCATGGAGGTGACGAGGCTTCTCGATGACCGCAAAGGACTCATCGGCGGTATCTGCAACGGTTTTCAGGCGCTGATCAAACTCGGATTGCTTCCGTACGGAAAGATTTGCGATCTTTCTGCGGACAGTCCGACGTTGACGTTCAATACGATCGGGCGGCATCAGTCGATGCTGGTACGTACCAGAGTGTGCTCCGTGCTCTCTCCGTGGCTGTCCCGTAAGCGGATCGGGGATGTGGACATGCTTCCGGTCAGCCACGGGGAGGGACGGTTCGTCGCTTCGGAGGATGTACTTGCACGTCTTCGTGCGGCCGGGCAGATCGCAACGCAGTATGTGGATGAGAACGGATCGGCGACGATGAAATGTTCGGACAATCCCAACGGATCGGCTTGGGCGATCGAGGGGATTACCAGCGCTGACGGGAGAGTATTCGGCAGAATGGCGCACAGCGAACGATGCGGTCATTTCCTGTACCGGAACACGCCGTACACACCGGATTTTTCGTTGTTCGCCGGCGCATACGACTATTTCAGGTGAAAAACCCCTTAGGGGACTGGATTACTTTTTGCGTTTGCGACCCATCACCTTGATCGAGACGAAAATAAGAAGCATTACGACAAAGATTGCCGTCATGCCCTTTCCCATCAAAATCAAAGACGCATGTACTGCATTCATATGTTTCTCCTACAGAAGTTTTGGTATCAGAGAGAGAATCACTCCGCCTGCGACGACCGAACCGATCTGTCCAGCGACATTCGCCGCGACAGCGTGCATCAGCAGATGGTTCTGGGGATCTTCCTTCAAGCCCATTTTCTGGATGACCCGCGCCGACATGGGAAAAGCAGAGATTCCCGCCGCCCCAACCATCGGGTTGATCTTGTTCTTGGTGAACAGGTTGAGAAATTTGGCGAACAGGCATCCGGCCATTGTGTCGAATACGAAGGCAAGAAGTCCGAGAGCAAGGATCATCACCGTTTCCTTGTTGACAAACGACTCGGCTCGCATCGTGCTGGCGATGGTCAAGCCAAGCAGGAGCGTGATGATATTGGAAAATGCATGCTGGGCTGTGTCGGAGAGAGAATCAAGCACTCCGCACTCCCTGAGTAGGTTTCCGAACATCAGCATCCCTACCAGACTGATCGATGACGGCGCGACGTATCCGGCGATCATCGTAACGATGATAGGAAAGAGGATCCGTGACGTCTTGGTAACCGTCTGTGGGTTGTACGGCATCCTGATGAGTCGTTCTTTCTTTGTCGTGACCAGTTTGATGGCAAACGGCTGGATGATCGGAACCAGCGCCATGTAGGAATAGGCGGCGACGGTGATAGGGCCGACGTAAGTGCTCTTCAGCACCTGACTGACCAAGATTGCCGTTGGGCCGTCAGCCGCGCCGATGATGCCGATGGACGCAGCGTCCTGTAGGGAGAAACCCATCAAGGTGGCGCAAGTGATGGTGGCGAAAATTCCGAACTGGGCGGCCGCCCCGAAGAGAACCAATTGGGAATTGGAAAGCAACGGACCGAAATCGATCATCGCCCCGATGCCGATGAACAGCAAAAGCGGCATCGCTTCGGACGCATGGATACCCACCTTGAACAACCAGTCGAGAATCCCCTCGACCGGTCCGAGTCCGGATACCACCTGTGTGATGGCGCCCGAGAACGGAATGTTGACGAGGATCGCCCCGAATCCCATAGGAAGAAGCAATGCGGGTTCCACGTTTCTTTTGATGGCAAGAACGATGAGGATGATCCCCACTGCGTACATGATGACTTGTCCGCAGGTTGTGGCTTTCAGTCCTTCAAACAAAAATTGCATACGGCCTCCTCTTCATACAGAACCAAAAAGTTCCATCGGGATCCACGTAGTAAATCCAGGGACGAACGTGACGACCATCAGGGCGAACACCATCGTTCCGAACAACCCCAGCGTCGCCTTGCTGGTTTTTTCCAGACTGGTGTGTCCGACAGCACATCCTACAAAAAGTGCGGTTCCAACTGGCGGGGTGCATAATCCGATGGCCAGATTAAAGATCAGCATGATCCCGAAATGCACCGGGTTCATATGGATGATCGGTCCCGTGACTACCGGCAGGAGGATCGGTGTCATGATCATGATAAGTGGAGCCATATCCATAAAGCAACCCAGAATCAGGAGCATCAGGTTGATGATGAGCAACAACACTACGCGATTGTCACTGATCGTGAGTAATCCGTTGGTGATCATTTCTGGAATCCTCAGATCAGTCATCATGTAGGCGAATGCTTTCGCCGAGGCGATCAACGAGAGCACAGTGGCCAATGTCTTTAGGGAATTCTTCAGGACGTTGGGAAAATCGGACAACCTGTCCGAACGAAGGATGAAATACGTAAGAATGAATGCGTAGACGCATGCAACCGCGGCTGATTCCGTTGCTGTGAAGATGCCGGCTCCTACCCCGACGAGAATAATCACCATGATCAGCATTGGAAGCACTGAGTTAATCACGATTCCCATTCGTTTTCCCAGAATACAGGTGAACGACGGATTTGAGATAATCCTCCATGTGGCAGGATCTTGCTTGTTTGACCATCTTGTCCCTCCAGAGGTTTTCCTGAAACTTATCCATTTCACCGGATCTTTTGTGCCGATTGACTCTCCCTTGGGAAAATTATATTTTTTTCCGGCGAAGTAACAATAAACCATGAAGCAAAATCCAAGCCAGAGGCCCGGGAGAATGCCTCCCATGAACATGTGGGCGATGGAGACGCCACCACCGGCTGCCAACGCATAGATAACCATGTTATGGCTTGGAGGAATCAACACGCCTTGACAGGCAGTGGTGACGGTGAGTCCAACTGTGAATTCGGGGTTGTATCCTTGTTTGACCATCAGGGGGATGACGACCGAACCGAGGGATGAGACGTCGGCGACTGCAGAACCGGAAATGCCGCCGAAGAAAGTAGAGTCAAGCACGTTGACATAGGCCAGTCCTCCGCGGAAACGTCCGACGATCAGGTTTGCTAGGTCGACGATGCGATCGGAGATTTTCCCCGCCCCCATGATTTCACCCATGAGGATGAAAAACGGAATGGCTAGGAGTGAGAAATTGCTCACGCCGTCAAGCATCGGGGAGAGAAGCGTGGCGATGTTCAGACCGCTGATTGCCGCTGCGGTGACCGTTGCGATCAGCATGGCGAATGTGACAGGGATGTGGAGGAACATCAGGATGAAGAACCCTCCCATCAGTATCAATGCAGAAAATCCTGCCGTAGTCATTTTGCTGCCTCCTGTTGCTTTACCACCGCCACATAGTCTGTCTCTTTTTCGCTATACAAGAGGTCATCCTTTTTCAGGATGCCGGTGATGAATAGCAGTGAGTCGAACGTAATAAGGAACCCGCAGAGCGGAATAGGCAGGTACTGTACCCAGATAGGCCATCCTGTCATGGGAAGCGTGCCTGGCAGGGTCGCCATCTTCAGCAATCTTTCACCGCCGTACAGGAACATATACAGACCACACAAGAGAACGGCGCTATCCGAGACCTTGTCGAACCACCATTTCCCGACGGGACCGCATCGGTTGTACACGATGTTGACGGAGATGTGAATGTGATCCCGTACGCCGAATGCCATGGCGAGGAACGCGAACAACGTGACCAACAGGCGGGGAACCTCTTCGGCCCATCCGATGCCAGTGTTGAAGCAATAGCGGAGTACGACGGTCATAAAAACGATAAACACCATCGTAGCCAAGGCAATCTCCGCAATATACAACATAATTTTATGTGCCCAACGGTTGATCATCCTGAGCCATTCGGGGAAAAGTTCTTTTCCCTGATGATGTATGGTATCCACTACTAGATGGTTGTTGATCAACCATCTGGAGAACCGAGATTTTCTTGATGCTTGCATGATAATTGTTTCCTTAATCTTTCCGAAAAAAATGATGGATATGGGTATGCGTATCCTTTCAAGACGGCTGGAGTGTCAGGAAACTTTTTGTGTGGGGGAACGTATCGATCCACCCGCCTGCATGTACAGCGTATGATCCTTTGCCAACGCTATAGTGTGGCGGAAACGCGCTTTTTCTTCCGTAATCCGACCAGTGTGGGGAAGGATTGCGTGGATTACTCCCGTAAAGTGAAATTGGGATTGGTGAGTTGTCGTCGTTCCTGATGCGGATGTGAATTCGACCAGACTTTTTTGTGAGGAAAGAGAAACTCTGATGTAATGGATTGCATTATCCGGTTTCCTCGTGGTATTTCCCGCGAAGATCGTGGCTGAGAGAAGGATGCATAGCGACACGATGAAGCAACGTTTCATACCAATCCCGTCTGATGATTTATTTTAGAGAACCTTTTCCTGTTTTGTGAAGAAGGAATTTTTAATAAAACGAGGGATTAATCACAAAAGAATGCACGTCATGCGAGATAGAGAACGTGTTTACACGTTTCCATCGTTTCCGATATAAATAGATGAAAGGGGCACAACGATGAAATCGCTTTGTCATTGGGTTCTCGGCAGATATCTCGCATCGTGGTTTATGCGCGACCAATCCCCTTTGCTTCGTTTTTTCTTCAAGCTTGGTTCTGTCGAGCCAGATTTCAATCCGGTGACGTATTTGCGGGGGTTCAAGACAATCGAGCATTTTCGGGGGCACAACTATCGCAATGTCTGTGGTACGATCGAGCATCTGACGTTCAATCTCCTGTATACCGGCGACAGTGACGTGAAGACATTCTACTATCTCGGGAAATTGTGCCATTATACCACCGATGCCTTCACGTATCCTCACAACATCACTTTCACGGGGACCATCAGAGAACATATGCGCTACGAAAAGCGCCTCAAATGGTATTTTATCCGGTTCCTGCATCAGAATCCCACGCCTCCGGAGATTCGACCGTATTCGGGAACCCTTTTTGATATGATCGACCATATTCATCAACAATATCTGGGTACCAAACCAAGCAAGGAGAATGACGTCGCCTTCACGTTTCAGACCGTTTCCAACATTGTTCAGGAATTCACCGAGTTGTTTTCCCGATCCTCGATGCGTTTGGGACGGATGGCGAGTCCCGCCGATTGATGGACGATGGAACGATGGTGTGGTATTTTGGAAACGAATGAGGAGATAACAATGGCGAATCATACATTCGACAATGCAATGGAGGCACGGCGTTCCGTCTATGCGATAGGGAAGGACGTGTCCGTATCCGATACCGAAATCCGTACGCTCGTCGAGCACGCACTCGTTCAGGTGCCTTCGGCGTTTAACGGACAGAGCGCACGCGTCGTCCTGCTGTTCGGACAAGCCCACGCGAAACTATGGGACATCGTGATGGAGACGCTGAGAAAAGTCGTACCCGCCGATCATTTCGGCCAGACGGAGGAGAAAATTAACGGTTTCAAAGCCGGACATGGCACCATCCTGTATTTCGATGATACGGAAACGACCGGGGCGTTCATGGAAAAATTTACTTCGTACAAGGACAATTTCCCCGTATGGGCCGAACAGGCGAACGGTATGCTCCAATATGCCATTTGGGTTTCGTTGGCCGATGTGGGGATCGGGGCATCGCTGCAGCACTACAATCCGTTGATTGACGACGAAGTGAAGAAGACGTGGAATCTTCCTTCTTCGTGGAAGTTGATCAGCCAGATGCCCTTTGGCAAGGTGCTTGAGAAGCCCGAGCCCAAGGACAGCTTGCCGGTGGATCAGAGGATAAAGGTATTTTCCAAGTGAGCGCTTCCCTGAACGAACAGATACAAACGGTAGCGGGAAGTTGCGGATGGAACGTTGTCTCCACGGATGAGAAAGGAGTGGTTCTGTCTTGCGCTTCGAAATCTTCCATTACCTGCGTCGTCACACCGATGAGTGAAAATACCGTTGGGTTCTCGATTTCGTCGCCCGTCGTCGGAGCTGCGCTGAAAGCGCAGTTCGGCGGGATGGCGTTTGACAATCTTGATATCGGTTACGCTTTGCCGCAGGTATTGCGTTCCGCGGTTTTCCTTTCTCTCAAACTGGGGGAAAACCCCGTCGAACAGTACAAGATGGCGGCGGATGGTGTCGACAGGCAGTCGGAGGAAGAAACCTATCGGCAAGCGAAGGAGATGATTGCCAGAGAGGTCCATTCCCGCAATCTTTTTCTGTTCTGGAAAAACCGTTGCGCGCTTACCGGTCTCGATGATCGGCTTATGTTGGTCGCCACATTCGCCAAGGATCCGAAGAATTGCGTGTCGGCGGCTGAGAAAATGGATAATCATAACGGTTTCCTTCTGGAAGCCCGGTACGCGAAACTGTTCGAAGCGGGGTACATCACTTTCGAAAAAGACGGCGGGATGAGAATCAGTCCGAATTTGGGGGAAGAGGAACGAAAAGCACTTTCCGTCGATCCGAACCTGAAGCTTAGGAAAGTGGAACGGCTGCATCAGAAATATCTTACGTGGCATCGTCAGCATGTGTTTCGGGATGAAACGAAGAAGACGTGATTGTTTTGGAATGTGGAGGAAAGAAGTCCCGACGGAACGTGTTTTATGATACACTCATGCCATGAAGATACTGGATATAGGTTCGCTGAACGTAGACAATACGTATAGGGTTGAGGAGTTTCCCAAGCCCGGGGAGACGAAATCCTCGCTGGGGCTTGGGGTGTTCTGCGGGGGCAAGGGGCTCAACCAGAGCGTTGCGGCCGCGAAGGCGGGGTGCGAGGTGCTGCACGCGGGGTACTTCGGTGAGGGGTCCGGGATGCTGAGGGAGGCGCTGGAGGGCAGCGGCGTGGACGTCTCGCTGATGCGGCCGTATGCCGGCATGTGCGGGCACACGGTCATCGAGGTGGACAGGCACGGGCAGAACTGCATCCTGCTGTACGGGGGCTCGAACAAGGCGCTGACGAAGGAATACATCGACGCGGCCCTTTCGGCATGCGGGGGCGATGACGTCCTGCTGCTGCAGAACGAGGTGAACCTGGTGGGGTACGCCATGGAGGCCGCCCACCGGAAAGGGATGCGGATCGCGTTCAACGCGGCCCCGATGGACGACGGGGTGAGGGGATACCCGCTGTCGCTGGTGACGTGGCTGTTCGTCAACGAGGTGGAGGGCGCGGCGCTGAGCGGGGAGGAGGGGTACCCGGGGATCCTGGCCGGGCTGAGGCGTGAGTACCCCGCGACGGCCGTCGTCCTGACGCTGGGGAAGCGCGGGCTGCTGTACGGGGATCCGCGGCGGACGGTCCGGATGGGCACCTATGCGGACGCCCCTGTGGTGGACACGACGGCGGCGGGCGACACGTTCGTCGGGTTCTTCCTTGCCGGCGTCAGCAAGGGGTGGGAGGTGGAGAGGAGCCTGCGGTTCGCCACGGCGGCGAGCAGCATCTGCATCGGCCGTCCCGGTGCCTTCCCCTCCATCCCGTATGCGGCGGAAGTGGAGGACGCACTCGAAAAAGGCACATTGGGAACGTTGCGGTAACGCATGCGATCGTATCGGTACGTAGCTTTGGAATGCAGGCTTTTGCCTGCATATTTTTTCGGAAGGCGTATCTCTTGGTTTCTTACTGGTTTTCCTCAGGTATCCGCTGTGGTCTTTTCTGGATCGTCGCTATGTATTCTCCTGTGCTCCCGGTTTTTCTTGGAGGGCGGGCTTGAATTGCTGACTCATACCATTTTACGGGGAGACGCCGTGCAGCGGAAGCACAACGGGCGTCGATGTTTTTCCGTTCCGTTTCTTCCGCATCACGAAATGTGTGCGGATCGTTTTGTTTTACGGCGACCGATCCTTGGGAAGGAGGCGTTTTCCGGTAGGGACGGATTGTATCAACCTTGTTATCAAGATAACAAAATGTTTTGGATTTCATCAAAAAAATCTGTACTCCATCCCAGCATCGTGGTATAGTGACCGACGGAAATCACATAAGAGGTGGGTATGGAAACTTTCGGCGCTTGGGGGCTGTTGCCTCCAATCCTTACGATTACGTTGGCTTTTGTGACCAAAGATGTCATTGTTTCGTTGTTTTTGGGAATCTTCAGCGGTGCGCTGATCGTCGCAGGTGGCAATCCGTTCGCTGCGGTGGTCAACCTTACGGATCTGCTTGCCGGTTCTCTCAATGACGGATGGAATATCAGGATTTTCCTGTTCTGCGCGTTGCTCGGCGGTTTGGTCGGAATGCTGTCCCGTACCGGAAGCGCCCGGGCGTTCGGACGTTGGGCCGCCAAGAAGCTTCATAGCAAGCGTTCTTCGCTTCTTATGGCGTGGTTCTTCGGGATCATCATCTTCATCGACGATTATTTCAATAGTCTTGCGGTCGGGACGGTGATGCGTCCCATCACCGACAAGAACAAAGTGCCCCGGGCCGAACTTGCCTATATCCTTGACAGTACCGCCGCTCCTGTGTGCATCCTTGCTCCTGTTTCCTCCTGGGTCGTCACCGTCATGTCCATCGTGAAGGGTAGCGACGGGTTTGAAAAACTGGGCGTAAGCGAGTTGACGTT
>JBAXYP010000024.1:0-12824 GCA_041670725.1 Sphaerochaetaceae bacterium | reverse complement strand
TAGGCATCAACGATGGAACTCTTGATCAACGGAATGGCGGCATACCCTCCCCCCACGCTGAAAAGTCCCACCTGAATGAAACTGAAAAAGAGTTTGAGCAACATCAGCCGTTTCTCCTCTTTCCTGCCATTGTCACCAGTTCGTAGGCGAGCACAAGCACAATGACGGTAACGATGATGATCGAAGCGTTGATGTTGAAGACGAACGCCGCGATGAACGCCGCGATCATGATGAGCATCAGAACCCAAGATTTTTCTTTGACGACGTTCAAACCGAGGCTTGCCACTACATCCAACATGACGGCACCGACTCCGGCCTGCATGCCTCGGAGCACCATCGCGACGATTCTGTTTGAAGCAAATGCCTCGTATGCGAACGAAATCGCCGTAATGATCACCATCGGGGGCGTGATGGCGGCGATCACGGCGACGATCATTCCAGGGAATCCTCCCGCCTTCCAACCGAGGAGAATGGAAGCGTTCACTGCGATCGCTCCGGGCGAAGCCTGCGCGAGTGCCGTGTAATCAAGCATTTCCTGTTCATCGATCCAGTGCAATTCATCGACGAATTTTTTCTTCATGAACGTGACGATGACGAATCCCCCGCCAAACGTGAACGCACTGATATACAGAATTGAGAAGAAGAGTTTCACCAAACTGTATTTTTTCTTTTCCGCTTCCATTTTACGCCCCTACCGGTAGCATATCGAATATTGAAATATAAGTAAAATGCTATTAAGTTATGAATATCATAACATTATTATCATACAGGAGGCACCATATGATGACGATCCACCAGATGAGGATATTTGTCATGGTGTATCAGAACCGGAACATCACCAAGGCGGCTCAACGCCTCAACATGACGCAACCCGCCGTAAGCAGAAGCATCGCCGAACTGGAGGCGTTCTACAAAGTACGACTGTTTGAGAGGATCAACCACAGGATTCAGCCAACGGAACTTGCCGGCCGCGTATACGCCCAAGCCATGCAAATCGTCGATTCGTTCAACCAAATGGAAAAAGGGTTGAAGCACTGGGATGAAGAAGGGACACTCCGTATCGGAGCAAGCATCACACTCGGCAACTTCCTTCTCCCCGATCTGGTGGCAAGATTCCGAAAAACCCGTCCGAACCTTACCGTAAAGGTCTCGATAGCCAATGCGTCGCGAATTGAACAGGATCTCCTTGAAGGAAAACTGGATGTCGCAATGGTCGAAGGAGTTGCGGATGAAGAGCATCTCCACAAAGAGACGTTTTCCAAGGACCATCTCGTTCCGATCTTTCCTGTCGGGCACCCGCTTCTCACAAAACCGCGCTTGCTCCTGGAAGAACTGAAAGCCGAGCCGATATTGCTCCGGGAAAGCGGCAGCGCCGGCCGAACATTCCTCGACCACATCTTCGCCATTCACGAGATGCATGTGGAACCGCTTTGGGAAAGCACCAGCACGCAAGCGCTCATCAAGGCGGTGGCAAAGGGCATCGGCATTTCGTTCCTCCCCGAATGGTTGGTGGAGGACGCCGTCGGAAACGGACTTATCGCCACACACCCGCTCGCGGACGAACCATTGCTCCGAGAACATTACCTCGTCTGGCACAAAGACAAGTATCTCACCCCGGCTACGACGGAATTTCTCGATTTGTGCAGGACCGTCAAGTTGCGTTGAATCTGGAAAGGAAATCCTTGGTCCTCGGACTTTTCGGATCTTTGAAAATTTCCTCCGGACTTCCTTGTTCCTCGATTTTCCCGTCGGCCATATAGACGACACGGGTGGAAATGTCTCTGGCAAAATTCATTTCGTGAGTGACCACAAGCATCGTCATCCCTTCATGGGCAAGAACTTTCATTACATCAAGCACCTCGCCCACCATTTCGGGATCAAGCGCGCTCGTCGGTTCGTCGAACAACAGGACTTCCGGTTGCATGGCCAAGGCGCGCGCGATGGCGACCCGTTGCTTCTGCCCGCCCGAGAGTTGACGAGGTTTCGCATTGATATACGCCGCCATACCGACCTTATCCAAATAGGATACGGCCGATTTCCGTGCGGAAGCTTTGTTTTTTCTCAACACTTTCACTTGGCCGATGACGCAATTGTCCAAGACGGAAAGATTACTGAACAAATTGAAACTCTGGAACACCATCCCCACTTTCGTTCGATAGGCATCCTCATCCACGCCGCCGTCAAGGATGTTTTTTCCATGAAACAGAATGGAACCGCTGGAAGGATCCTCCAGCAGGTTGATACACCTGAGAAGCGTGCTTTTTCCTGACCCCGAGGAACCGATGATCGAAGTGACATCCGCTTGCATCACTTGGAAATCGATATCCTTCAACACCAAATTGTTGCCGAAAGATTTGGAAAGATGCCGTACGCAGAGAATTTCCCCGGCCATTACAGTACCCTCCCCGTTTTTGCGTCATAATGCTGCAACCCGCTGGTAAACGCAAGCGTGTCATTGGAAGCGAGATCGAAATTCTCAGGACCGTCCATTCGTTTTTCGACGACGCGCAGGATACGCGAGCAGGAGAACGTCAAGACGAAATAGATGATCATCGTGACGGTCGCAGCTTCAAAATAAGTATACAAGGCCCCGGAAATGCTCTTGAACGTAAAGAACAATTCAACCGTTCCGATGATTGACAGGACGCACGTGTCCTTGATGTTGATGATCAAGTTGTTGCCGATCTGCGGCATGATGTTCCGCAAAGCCTGGGGGAGGATCACATACAGCATCGTCTGGAAATGGTTCATCCCGATGGAACGGGCTCCCTCGCTCTGTCCCGGATCGACGGAAAGGATGCCGCCTCTGACCGTCTCGGCCATATACGCCCCCGTGTTGACCGAAACAATGAGGATCGCGGCCGACCACATTCCCATATTGATTCCGAACAACTGGCTGGCTCCGTAATAAATGAATGCGGCTTGAAGCATCATTGGAGTCCCTCGGAACACCTCGACGTAAACCGTCAGGATGACCTTTACGATTTTCAGGAGGGCCCTCGACATGGGACCGGCTTTTTTCTTTGGCTCAAGCGTCTGGACGATGCCGACGGCAAAACCGATGACGCATCCCAACGCGGTGCATACAAGGGCGATGACCATGGTGGTCGCCGCCCCTTTCGCCAAGGACAGGGAATATTTCTGAAAGATATATCCCATCCGCTGAAAGAAACTCATTTCGGAAATCGTCATGCCGCACACTCACTCGGTCACTTGGAAAGCGGCTGGACGGCGATCGCCTCGTCCATCATACGGTTGAAGTCATCCACGGTGAGCGTGGCAAGCACTCCGTTGATCGCTTTGGTGAGCTCGGGGTTTTTCTTCGAAACGGAAATCCCGATGTTGATCTCCTCCTGACTGACCTGAAAATCGTCACTGCTGCCGGAAAAATCAAGGATTTCCATGGCGGGATAGGCAACCAATGCAGCCTGAGCCGTGGGCATGTCGGTACAGACGATGTCAACTCGCTTGCTGGACAACGCTACGAGCATTGCGGGAGCGGACTCTTGTGCCGGCAGAATATTCGCATTGGGAATCTGCGGCAGACAATTGTCATACCAAATGGTCCCAAGCTGGCTCGTGCAGGTCGCTCCGGCAAGATCATGAATCCCCTTCGCCGAAGCATATTTGCCGTCTTTGTTGGCAAGACAGACGATCGACGCATAATAATACGGTGTGGTGAAATCGACCATTTGCAGACGGTCGCTGGTGATGGACTGACCGGCGATAACACAGTCCACAGTACCGGACTGGACGGCGGGTACCAAGGAATCCCAATCCAGTTTCACGATCGAAAGATCGTAGCCAAGTTTCTTTGCAACGAGTTTGGCCATCATGACATCATAGCCATAAGCGTAATCGTTCGAGTCGGCGATGGGAACGGCGCCGTTGGAATCATCGGTCTGCGTCCAGTTGTACGGAGCGTATCCGCATTCCATGGCCACGCGTAGTGTTTTCTTCGCGCCGGAAGCCGTTGCGCTCTCTTTGCTTCCCTGCGCGAACGCCGCTGTGCACATCAGGCAAACCATCAAAACCACAAGCATCATTTTTTTCATAAGGAATTCTCCCCTACGGACTTTCCGTATTTTGTTTGGGGAAAATGATACCTTGTTGTTATTTTATAGTCAATATGTTATTAAATAAAATTATTTGTTATTTTTATAACACTCCAGATACCACATACCGTCACAAAATAGAGAAGGGGCGCTTTCCGCGCCCCCTCTCCGTTGAAAAACTTTTTATTGCAGAATCTGGTTTCCCTTCTCCATAATGGTCTTCACGCCTTCGTCCAGGCTCACCTGCTTCATCAGAATCGCCATGGATTGGTCGCGGAACATCTTCAGGAACTCTCCGGATTTCGGAGGATCAGGAGGATCGATCGCACTGGAATTCTCTGCGGCATGACCGATATACGCGAAAATCTCCTGATTGACTTCATCGAGTTTCCCCGACATATGCTCGCGGACTTTGGTTGCGATGGGGACGCCCCGCTCCCCCATCAAGATGTCGTTCAAACCGATGTCGTTGGTGAACGCGTTGATGAATTTCGCAGCCTCGTCAGGATTCTTTGCGGATGCAGGGATCGCAAAGAACATCGACGCCTTAAGGAAGGTTCCTTTCTTGACAGGATTCTTGATTTGGGGAAGCAGTGCGAGTTTCAACGACCTGTTGGCTCCCGCCTGATAAGCGACGAATTGGTTGGACCACAGCCATTCGACCCAACTCCTTCCCTTCGCAAACTCAGACTCGGCGGGCGTGGTATTGACGAACGCCACTTCCGGATCGATCAAAGCTCCGGCCTCCAGCAATCTCAATTGAATCGCATAGTATTCCTTCAGAACGGATGGATCCGTAAAACCGAGTCCTTTCCCATCCGACGCATAGGTTGCCGCACCACTTTGCCTGATCAAATTGTCGAATCCCACCTTCGGGTCCGTAGCAAAGAACGGCATCGTTTTTACGCCCGTTTTCTGATAGATGGTCAGTGCGATTCTCTCGAAATCATCCCACGTCCACGTGGTATCATCCGGTTCAGGAATCCCCGCCGCCTTGAGCACCGCGGGATCGTAGGTCAAACACACGGCATTGGAACCGAGATTCACGCCATACAGTTTCCCGTTGACTTTCCCCGATTCCAAGAACGACGGATTGACATCGGAAAGATCAATGACGTTGCTCTTCACATACGCATCCAACGGTTTCAGCTGGTTGCGGTTGACCCATTGCAGCATATACGCATAATCGTGCTGCATCAAATCGGGCAACGATCCGGCCGCGGCCTGCGTGTTCATTTTGTCCCAGTAGCCGGACCACCCGGTGGTCTCCGTCTCGATCTTTACTTCGGGATGCTGCTGCATATACAGTTCCGAAGCCTTGATGGTCCGCTCGTCACGAGTCGGATTCCCCCACCATGCGAGTCGCATGGAACTTGTTCCACTCGTTTTTCCGGTGGAACTTTCGCTTGTTCCCTGAGCGAACACAACGGCCGCCATACATACGAGTGCCGTCATCACGACGAAACATTTCCTCATTTCTTCCTCCTTGTCAAACGCACTCTTCTGTGCGTCATACATTTCAAATCCAATCGGTCTTCACCTTGCATCCGCGAAAGCCGCAAAAATGCAGCATCCTGTCCTCCCCTTGCTCAAAAATGGCGTTTTCCCGCGCAAGGACATTCCGTGCGACGTTTGGCATTTCGCGCACGCTTTCGAACGTCATGCATTGCGAACCTTACAGTTCTCTTCCAGACAATCCATGCATTCGCCGTCTATCGTAAAGTCATGCACCTCGTACGATCCCAAACCAAAGACGGACAACCTTTTGGGATCGGCTACGTCCGTTTCCTCAAAACGGTCATGACGGGACAACACGGCATCCCTTCCGATTCCGGTAGTGATGCACACGTTTTCAATGTCAAGTCCCTCTATCGTCGTCAGAGGAGGGGCGGCCTTAATGATTCCCGGACTCTTCACTCCCGTCGCGACGACGTCCTTGACGACCAAACCGCGGATGACCGAAGGCAATCCGCCGCCGAGAACCTCGTCCTGCCGGTTCACCCACGGGCGGATGGAAAACACCCATCCGTCCCGCATCATGATGTGTTCGAAACGGATGCGTTCGAACAACTGGTCCGTATCGGGACGGAATTTGAATCGGACCAACAGGTTCTCGTCCGTAACGGACACATCCCTGATCGTCACATCCTCCACCCGACACGCTTCGCTTCCGAACGTCACCACGCCGTGCCCGAAACCCACGGTGCACCGCTCCACGAGAACGTCGCGAGTCGGGCGGTTCACGAGATGGGCGTCCGGGCCTTTGCCCCCCTTGATGCAGATGCAATCATCGTCAACGCTGAACGAACTGTCCCTGATGGTCACGTGCTGGCAGGCATCCACGTCTATGCCGTCGGTGGATGCCGCGCGCACAGGTTCGTGCGGGGAGGAAACGGACACGTTCTCCACCACGACATCGTCGCTTTCGTACAAGTGGATGGTCCAGAACCCAGAATTCATCAGGTGCAACCCTTTGATGGCAACGTTCCGACAATGGGAAACGAACAAAAGCCTTGGCCGAGGGACATCATGGTTGACAAACGGTTTCCCCATTTTGATGGCCAGTTCCCGTTTCTTCCAAAACTCGGTGTAGAACGGAATTCCGTTCCCGTCGATGGTACCGGTCCCGGAAATGACCAGAGCGTCGGACCCCTCCGCATTGACAAGCGCATCCGGCCACAGATCGGTTCTCCCCTCGTATCTGGTCTTTCGCATCGGGTAATCCTTGAGGTCGCAACTCCCCCTGAGCGTCCCATCGACCCGGAGATTCACGTTCCTGCCAAGATGCAACGCACCGGTGCAAAACGTCCCCTCAGGTACCACTAATGTCCCTCCTCCCTCACGGGAAAGCGTGTCGATGATGTCCTGAATGGCGATCGTCTGGATGCGGTCGGCATCGCTAGCCACTCCGCACGACAACAGGTCAAGCTTTCTCATCGTTCCTCTGTTTTCTCCTTTTCGTCGAGTGCGATCAGAACGATTCCGATGCCATGTGTATCGTCCAGGCGAGGAAGCAGGCGTCGCGCATAATAGTCGGGCGAACAGGAAAACTCGGATCCACGGCAGACGCCGTACACATGACCGGACGCATCGATGAACCGGCGCGAAAGAGCCTGAGCCCCCCGCTCCGCGGCGCGAAGATAGACGGCTTCATCTCCAGCGAACCATCCGTTCCGCACGCCTCTGCAGAACGAAGCGACAAACATCGCCGTACAACTCGCCTCTTCGTAGGAAGACGGCATGTCGAGCACTTGATGCCACACCCCGTTCGCATCCTGTACCCGAAGAACGCCTTCGGCAAGCGAATTGAACAAATCAAGCAAATCGGAACGCAGAGGATGGGTTTTTGGCAACACCGCAAGCAATTCCGTCAGGCTGAACAAGACCCATCCATTCCCTCTTCCCCATGGAATGCCGGTCGCAAGGCTCCGGGTAAAGTCATATACATGGGAAAACAGTTGTTTCTCCGGCATGTACAAACGCTTCCGAAACCCGACGAATTGCCGCGCGGCGTCATCCATGGCGGAAGAATCATGGGAATAGGCGGCATAGCGGATGAGAAACGGCACGGACATGTACAAGTCATCCGCCCACATCGTTCCGTTATGGAACGCATGCATCTGGTCTTTCCGATAGAACGTTCCGTCCTCACATCTTGCCTGTCGGCGGAGGATGTGATCGGCGACGGCTTTCACAAGATCCCCATACGGCGGCAACTCGTGATCTTTCGCGATCTCCAGTAACGTCGAGCAGAAAGAACCGCAGTCATCCAAACTGTCCAAACTGGTCATCAGGTGGTGCACCGAAGTGGCCCCGCCGAAATGTGCCTTGTCCCACAATGCGTACCGATACGTGGAAATGGAAGCAAAAAGATGGGCGTTGAGATACGCATGAATGCGCGAGGCGAACGCGGGGTTTTCTTTTCTGTAAGCACGTTCCGTCTGACATAAACCGTACAGGGTGACTCCCAGAGGATAATTCCAATGTCCGAACAGGGGGTTGTCGTTGTAGATCCTGACCCACGTATGCTCCCGGTCGAGCTTCCAGAACGACAGGCCGTCCACCGTCTCGAACACATCGTCTATGCGGACATTTCTAAGCGCCGTGTCAGGATCGGGGAAGAGACCGGCGTAACAATATGTCAAACCGCATTGATGCGAAAGCAAGGCGTTGGAAAACGTTCCTTTCCCACGTACGGAGAAACCCCATCGCACCCCGGATCTTTGGGAGACGAGAAGTATCTGATGCCGCCCCTTACCCACGGAAAGCGGTCCATCGACAACCGAACCGTCGACCATGACACGCCCGACGCCTTTGCAATGGAGTATCTCCTGCTCTTTGGCGTCGTAGCGGACCAGCGCTACGGCGCACATCCCTTCTGCCGCCTCAGGATACAAGCGGCCAAAGACATCGTCCGTCTTTCCTCCGTTTCCTTCCCTTACCCACGGCAAAACCTGCAACGCCATCGGAGAGGTGTCATCAATCCTTCCGGAAAGGGGCATGGAAACCAAGAACCCTTCCTCGTCTTTTTTGGGACGCAGAAAATAGTAGTCGAGTTTGCCAAGCCATGTACCGAACGAGCCCCCGAAACCGGCGACGGTCTTTTCAAAGCAAAGGACGATATTGTTCGTCCCTTTCTTGAACGGCAAAGTGACAGAAAGAGGAGTCGAAAACCGCTCCGCCTGTACCGAGGCTGTCAAAACCGACTTCCCGTTGACAAACAGTTCCGCGGGACCGCGCGGTATCAGCACGGCTTCTTTCGGAGTGCCGTCGCTCCTGCGATATTGCGCCCACAAATAGCAAACCGAATTGAGCGGCGCATCGGGGAAAATACGGGAAAGGTTTATGTCGTAACGATAATCGGGCCCTCGATGAATCGCGGACAGTGAAAAAGGCCGGAACGTATACGGAGAAGGAGGATTCGCATCCATGAATCTTTTCGCAACGACACATCGCGCATCCCCTCTCATCTGTTTTGTTTCGTCAAAATACCGCATTGCGTCCTCCTCAACCCTTCATGCCGGTGGTCACCAATCCTTCAACGATGTATTTCTGGAACATCAGGAAGATGATGATGACGGGAAGCAAAGACAACGCCCCCATGGCGAATACCGCCGACCAGTCGGTGGATGTCTGGGGATCGCTGAACATTCTGAGCGCCAAAGAAACCGTGTATTGCCGCGGGTTGTTCAGATAGAGCAACGGGCCGAGGAAATCATCCCATCTCCAGTAGAAACTGAAGATGGTACTGGTGATGACGGCGGGCTTGATCAGCGGGAAGAGTATTTTCCAAAACACTCCGAACCGATTGCATCCATCGATCTTTGCCGAATCGTCAAGCTCATACGGAATCTGCCGGATGAACTGGATCATCAGGAAAATGAAAAACGGGAGTCCCGCGAACTGCGGAACGATAAGCGGCTTGAATGTGTTCACCCACCCCATTTTCTGAAACAGGATGAACTGGGGCACCATGACGACCTGATACGGGAGCATCATGGTGACGAACATAAGTGCATACCAGAAATTCCGTCCTTTGAACGGAATTCTGCTGAAACCGTACGCCACCAGCGAAGAGGCGAACACGGCCCCGATCGTACTCAGGATCGTATAGAAGAACGAGTTGCTGAAGAACGTGGTGAAGGTGATCGAATTGTTGAATTTCCATCCTCTTGCGTAATTTTCGAAATGCCACGTCGAAGGCCAAAGATTCGTCGTGTTGAAAATTTCCGTATTTGTTTTGAATGAACTGAAAATCATCCAAAGGACGGGATACAACATGAACCATCCGAGCAAAATGACGAATCCATGGAACAAAATACGACCGCCGATGGTTTTGGCGACCCGCTTCGCATGTCCGTCCATCTTACTTGCCTCCTTTGGACTCGTAGAAAACCCACCGGTCGCTCGTCTTGAAGAGAATCCCCGTGAAAACGCCGATGATCAGTACAAGCACCCATGCCATCGCGCTGGAATATCCCATGTCGTAGTATTTGAACGCCTGCTGGTACAGATACAGCGCATAGACAAGCGTGGAGTTCAAGGGATCCCCCGTACCTCCCGAGACAATAAACGCTTGGGTGAAAACGGTGAAACCGTTGATGAGTTGCATGATCAAGTTGAAGAAAATGACCGAAGTGATCTGCGGAAGCGTAATATGCAAAAACCGCATCCACCATCCCGCTCCGTCGATTTCCGCCGCTTCGTAGTATACCTTCGGGATTTGCCTCAGTCCGGCAAGAAAAATCAGCATCGAGGAACCAAATTGCCACACGGCGAGGATAATCAGCGTCCAGATCGCCGTAGAAGGACGACCGATCCACGAAACATCGCTTTGAATTCCGAGATGGCCGAGAAACGCGTTGAACGCGCCGTCAGCCATGAACAATCTCCGCCACGTCACCGCGATGGCGATCGATCCCCCTACCAACGACGGGATGTAATACGCCGCCTGATACACGCGGATGATCCTGCTGCCTTTGTTGAACAGCAATGCGATGAAAAACGCAAACACCAGCCGGAGAGGAACGGAGACGAACGCATAAAAGAACGTCACTTTCATCGATTGCCAGAAATTGGCGTCGCGGGCCATCTTGCGGAAATTCGCCAACCCCGAAAACACCGGAGAACCGAGAATGTCATAATCGCAGAATGCATAAAAAACGGACATGATCATCGGCAGGAGAGAAAACACGAGGAATCCCACCAACCACGGGCTGATGAACGCATACCCCGAGATCGTATCCATGTTGTTCCGATGACGTTCCGATCTCGACGTCCCATGCGTCATGGCTTTTCTCAATGTGTCAGATGCCACGTTTGCCTCCTAGGAAAGAAATGACGGGTTAAGCGTCACCCCGAACGCAGTTGCAAGTACCCTGAGATCCGAATCGGTAATCGTATTCACGATGCCGACACTTTTCGCCTTCAGATAAATCTCCGCCGCTTTCTCGATGGTATGCATCAAGCCGAACGCTTCGTCGAACGTCGCCCCACTTGCAAAGGCGCCGTGGAACGCCCATACGACGGCGGGATACACCCTGATGAGTTTTGCCGTCGCCTCGGCGATTTCCGTTCCACCGGGTACCATCCATGGGACGATGCCGATGCCTTCGGGAAACACGACGGCGCATTCCGTCTCGCTTTGCCAGAGAATCCTTGTGAGAATCCGCGCATCCGAGGGAATGCAATAGGTCAACGCGGTGATGTTCGCAGGATGGGCGTGGTAGATCACCTTGCATTTTCCGTTCGTCGCCTTGGAACGAACCGCATGATTGAGCAAATGGGTCGGAAGTTCGGATGTGGGTCTTCCCCCGACGAGCCCCCAGAGAATCTGATAACCGGTTCCTTTATCGTCGATACGGATAATCCCGAAATTATGCTCCGGGTCGATGGAGACGTTGCGCATGAACCGCCCCGTCCCCGTGACCATGAAATACGCACCGGCCACTTCGGGAATCGGTTTCGGCAAGGCGATGACCGGTCCGGCAGAAAACAGGGAACCGGCATCCCGTACGTCATCATCGCTCATTCGGTAGGAAAGATTGCCGCCGTTACGCTCATGCCACCCTTGTTCCCAGCCGTCCGTGCACAGCCTGATGAAGCCTTCAATTGCAAGCGTTCTCATCCTCTCCTCCTCTGGACTTCCTTGTCGTACGAAAGGACTTTGTCCACCCATCCCATTCCTTTGTCCACGCCCGATCGATCCAGGAATTCATCCCAGACGGCGCCCATATCCAACGTCTTCATCTCCTCGCCGAGAGCGAGAAGCTCCGTAAACCGGCAGTCGTTCTGCATTTTCTTCATTTCCTCGTGAGGCAAAAGGAGCGCATACAACAACGCCTTCTGCATGTTTCTTGTACCGATGATCCACGCAGCGATACGATTGATCGACGCATCAAAATAATCCAAGCCGATCAGGACACGGCCAATTGCGTCGTTTCGAACGATTTCCTTCGCAATTTCCTTTAGCTCATCGTCCAAAATGACCACATGATCGCTGTCCCAACGCACCGGTCTCGTAACATGGAGCGGGACGTATTTATTGAAACACAACAAGGCGGAGAGTTTTTCGCTGACCATTTCCGTCGGATGAAAATGCCCGTTGTCCAAAAGCTGGTACACGCCGGGATGATGGGCGGCATACGATCCATAGAATTCATTGGATCCTACGGTGAACGACTCCAGTCCGATACCGAACACTTTTGACTCGACGCTGTCAATCACTCCGGGAAACGGCTGGTTGTAAATTCGGTCAAGGCTGTCTTTCAGCCTGAGTCGCGGCCCGAGCCGATCCGCAGGGATATCCTTGTACCCGTCGGGAATCCACAGGTTGCACAAACTGTACCCGCCGAGTTCCCGTACGAACGACGAGGCGATGACCCTGCAACGCCGAGCGTGCTCGACCCAGAACGCCCTGACGCGGTCGTCCGGGCTGGAAAGAGTCAAGTTGTCCTTCACCATCGGATGGCTGAAACAAGTGGGATTGAAATCGAGGCCGAGATGCTGTTCCTTCGCGAATTCAACCCACGCAGCGAAATGTCTCGGCTCGATGGCGTCACGATCCACGTCCTCATCTGAAACCAGATAACTCGCGTGGAGATTCAGCCGTTTCCGTCCTCCAATCTCCGAGAGAGCCAGACGGATATCGTCCATCAATTCCTTCGGAGTACGGGCGCGCCCGGGATAATTCCCCGTCGTCTGGATACCCCCAGAAAGCGCCGCCCCCCCATGTTCGAACCCCATCACATCATCGCCTTGCCAGCAATG
>JBAXYP010000023.1:0-12867 GCA_041670725.1 Sphaerochaetaceae bacterium | reverse complement strand
GCACGCATGCCGGGAGCGAGGTAGGCGGCAAGGCTCACGTACAGACAGAGCGCCAGCAGCATTACGATTCCCACAACGAACGGTAGGACGACGGAGATCTCCACCAACAGACCAGCGATCCACGTGGCGAGCCCGGCGGCGAGGCTCCAGGAAAAATTGAAACTGTTTGAAGCCCTGTTCAACTCCTCCCCTTCTTTGCCACGGGAAAACCATGCTTCGATGGACGGCCACAGCATGCTCATAAACAGTCCGTAACAGGCAAGAGCCAGATACGCAGGTACAAGGGAATGTAAACGTACGAACAATGCCAGCGATGCACTCATCCCCAAAAACGCCACGGCGACGGCATATCGAGGCTTCATCGAACTGACCAAGCTTCCCAAGCAGAGGCAACCGATCAAATAACTGAATGTGCTGACAGAGGTTCCCACCCCTATCTGCGAAGGGAGGAGCGAAAACACCGACCGGAGGTAATACACCAAGGAAAGGGCCATCATCGTGATGGCCATGTTTGCAAGGAAACTCGTCGAATTGAGTACCCAAGACTGCAGCGAATCGCTCTTTTTTTGCATGGTATGAAAGGTATACACAAACCGCATACCCTTGTCTAGCAAAGCCAAACGGGGTACATTGAGGCCATGGACAATGACATTCTGGCCAATGCGCCGTTTTGGGCGGCGTTCATTGGGTTCTTCGGCGCCCAATTTCTCAAACCGTTCATTACGCTCGCCGTAGAACACACATGGACTCCGAACGTAGCCTTCTCCACGGGAGGGATGCCTTCGAGCCATACGGCCGGGGTGATCGCCTTGATCGTCGCCGTGGGCATGAGCGTCGGATGCGGCACGGTGGATTTCGCCATTTGCTGTTGTTTCGGAGCCATCACGATCCATGATGCCATGGGTATCAGGCGCGCGGCGGGAAAACAAGCGGAAGTGATCAACGAATGGAGTTCCATCCTCTCGGATATCCACAAGGATGGGCGTTTCACGCAGGAGCATCTGAAGACGATGCTCGGGCACTCCTTTTCCCAAGTGTTCGGAGGCGCGGTCTTTGGAGCGGTGGTTGGATTCGCCGTCACCTATTTTTTCAAATAACGCGAAACGATTCAATTTATTGAGAGGTAAGATCATGAAGAAAACATTGATGGTAACGTTGTGTATCATGGCTTTCGTCATCCCGGTTTTCGCCGGAGGGGCAAAAGAGACCGAACCAGCGGAGAAAACATACATATTCGCCGCAGACGCCACATGGCCGCCGCTTGAGTTCATCGACGAGAAGGGAAACCTGACGGGGTTCGAAGTCGAACTGATGCCGGCCATCGGCAAGGAAGTCGGCGTCCAGATGACGGTGAAAAACATTCCGTGGGACACAATCTTCGCGGGCCTTGCGAATGGCGCGTACGATGGCGTTTCCTCAGGTGTCACCGTGACAGAGGAGAGGAAAGCGACGATGGACTTCTCCACTCCCATCCTTTCCAACGGACAAGTAGTGATCATCCGTACAGCGGACAAAGAAAAATATCTTTCGATCAACGATCTTTCGGGAAAGAAAGTCGGCGTGCAGATCGGAACGACCGGCGATTTTTCCCTCGCCAACCATCCCGTCGTGCCCAAGCAGTATGACGACATCGGTCTGGCCATAGAAGACATGCTCAACGGCAATCTGGAAGCGTGCGTGTGTGATTCCCTGATCGCCAGTGACTTTGTGCTCTCCAACGAGAATTACAAAGGGAAATTGCAACTCGCCGGAGAACCGTTTACACAGGAAGACATTGCGATCGCCGTGAAAAAAGGCGACACGAAGCTTCTGAAACTGGTCGACGACGGACTCGCCGCCATGGAGAAGGATGGTTCTCTTGCAGCTTTGAAGAAGAAATGGAATATCCTGTAGGTTTGCGTCACCGATAAAACGCGCCTTCTCGCAAGGGCGCGTTTTTTTTATCATCCGGCAGAATCTTTGCCGAAAGATCATTCCTGTAATGCATAATTATTCTTCAATAGTTGACAAATATTGCATATATATGCATAATTTCCACATATTCGAGGTATGCATATGAAAAAAACCGGAATCATCGTATTGATCGTACTGATGGCAATGGGATCCTTCCTATTCGCTCAAGGACAAAAAGAAGCGGCGGAAAAGGACAGCTATGTATTCGCCGGGAATGCCGAATGGCCTCCGTTGGAATACGTGGACGAGAAAGGGAACGTCGTCGGCTACGAAGTTGACCTTCTAAAACAAATCGAAAAGATTTCAGGAAAGGAGATCACCTACAGGAACGTGGCGTGGGACGGGATTTTCGCCGGCTTGGCGAACGGAGCGTATGACGCCGTCGCCTCTGGAGTCTCCGTGACGGAGGAACGGAAGGCGACGATGGATTTCTCCACACCGTTCATGACGATCACCCAAGCGATCATCGCCCCTGCCAAAAGTCCAGAGTTGAAGAATCTGCAGAGCCTTGCGGGAAAGAAAATAGGAACACAGATGGGAACGACCGGCGATCTCTATCTGAAAGACCAAAATGCCGTCGATCCAAATCTGAAAATCGATGTGAAAGGATATGATTCCATCGGGCTTGCCGTGGAGGATCTGCTCAACGGGAATCTTGCAGCGTGCGTCTGCGACAGCATTATCGCAAGCGACTACGTACTTTCCAACCCGAATTACAAAGGCAAACTGGTCGTCACCGGCAAAGCCAGCGACATCGGGGAGCCGATCGCCATCGCCATCAAGAAAGGTGATGTGACGCTCCTGAACATCGTCAACAACGCAATCGCCCAGATGCAGAAAGACGGGACGCTTGCGGAACTGAATAAAAAATGGAATATCCTGTAACGGGAACGCATTTATTTTGGGGAGCCTCTGCAAGCTCCCCTTTTTATTCGAATAAATATACATATATCTTGACATATACTGCATAAAATGGGAATATTTTCCCTATCTAATCGTATGAAAGGTGTATATGGATACTGAACTACAAGATATGGAGAGACGGGCCTTGCGCAAGAAGCAGATCGTTTCCGTCGACCCGACGACCCCAAAGAAAAAGAATGTGACCATCCAAATGACGGATGGCGTGCTGATTCCCAGAAAGGATGACAATCATGTTCTGAACGCATGGAGACTTACGTTCTTTGGAGCACTTCTGCTTCTTATCGGCCTGATCGTCATTAAGCCGAAGCCGTATCGCGATATTTTTCTCGTCTGTATCAAAGGTGCGCCGATCACCTTCGAGGCGACGATTTTCGCCATGATTTTCACTGTGATCATCGGAACAGTCACCGGACTGGGTGCCGTGGCGAAACATCGATGGGCGAACATGATCAGCGGCGTATACGTCGAACTGATCCGCGGCATCCCCCTCCTTGTGCAGATTATTTTCATCTATTATGCGATGGGCAGATTCTTCAAGGTCGAAGGAATGGTGGCGGCGGTCGCCGCACTCTCCGTCTGCTTCGGCGCCTACATGGGAGAGATCATCAGAGCGGGTATTCAGGCGACACCGAAAGGACAAATGGAAGCGGCCATCGCGTTGGGAATGACAAGAGCGCAGGCATTCCGTTACGTCGTGCTACCCCAAACGGTCAAAGTCGTCCTGCCCGCCATCGGCAATGAATTCATTTCGATGCTCAAGGATTCCTCGTTGGTTTCCACCATCGCGCTGGCCGACATCCTGCGCAGGGGACGGGAGTACATCTCCCGGACGTTCCTTTCCTTGGAAACGATGATGATCGTCGCGCTCATCTACTTGATTATCACGTTGATTCTCTCCCGCCTCGTGGGGATGCTCGAGGAAAGGTTGCACGAAAATGGCTAGAATCGTCATCAAGGACCTCTGCAAGGATTACGAAAGCGGCAAAGGGAAAACGATCCATGCCGTAAAGAATGCATCTCTGACCGTGGAAAATGGGGAAGTCGTCGTAATCATCGGGCCTTCCGGTTCGGGGAAATCGACGCTACTCCGATCGATCAACAAACTGGAGATACCGACGAGCGGGCATATCTACATCGATGAGGACGACGTGACGAATCCGATGACGGATATCCGCAAGATTCGGGAAGAAGTCGGAATGGTATTCCAGAGTTTCAATCTGTTCCCCCATCTTTCTGTGTTGGATAACATCACACTCTCCCCGATCAAAGTGAAAAAAATGGAGGAAACGGAAGCAAAGGCTTTGGGGATGCAACTGCTGAAGCAAGTCGGGCTGGAGGAAAAGGCAAACGCGTTTCCCAACGAGTTGTCCGGAGGACAGCAACAGCGGGTCGCCATCGC
Source organism: Sphaerochaetaceae bacterium (assembly GCA_041670725.1). Lineage (GTDB taxonomy): Bacteria > Spirochaetota > Spirochaetia > Sphaerochaetales > Sphaerochaetaceae > RUG023. Next base: position 8,591 of record JBAXYP010000023.1, on the reverse strand, counting down.
ACGTGCCTTGGCCATGCGTCCCAAAGCGATGTTGTTTGACGAACCGACCTCCGCGCTCGATCCCGAAATGATCAAAGAAGTGCTCGACGTGATGCTCGATCTCGCCAAGAGCGGCATGACGATGCTTCTTGTCACCCATGAGATGGGTTTCGCGCGGGCCGCAGCCGACAGCGTGGTGTTCATGGACAACGGGGAAATCATTGAGACGGGAAAGCCGGACGATCTGTTTACGAATCCCAAGAACGAACGGACGAAGAGTTTCCTCGACCACATCCTGTAATTCCCCTTTTCAACATCCGGCAAAGAAGGTACATTTGCCTCATGGGCAAACGTTCGAAACCGACTGGCAGTGAATTGTTCGATATCTATTACCGCACTCTGTTCGGAGATCGATGGGGCGTACTCAAAGAGGCGTTGCTTAAGGAACGTTCACCCGTTCCGTTCTCAAACGGACTTCAGGTTCCGTATTATCTTGACGAAGCGTCCGTCCTCGCGGCGAATCTCCTCCCCGTAAAGGAAGGGGATTCGGTTCTTGACATGTGCGCCGCTCCGGGAGGAAAAACGCTGGTGATCGCCTCTCGGCTCCACGGCACGGGGCGCCTGGTCAGCAACGATCGTTCCGCCGAACGACGAAACCGGTTGCTGAAGGTGACCAGAGAATGCATAAACCCCGCCTGGCTCGATACAATCACCGTCACGGGGCATGACGCCTCGAAGTGGGGCCTATACGAGACGCTGGCGTATGACGCGGTGCTTCTTGACGCGCCTTGCTCCAGCGAACGGCATGTGGCGGTCAGCCGGAGCGCGCTCTCCCAATGGTCGCCGTCCAGACCGAAACGTCTCGCAATCGCCCAGTTCGCCTTTCTTTGTTCGGCGCTTGAAGCCGTGAAAGTGGGCGGTACGATCCTGTACTGTACCTGCGCCATCACACCAGAAGAAGACGAGGACGTAGTGGCGAAATTGTTTGTGAAACGAGAAGGCAGGTTTTCGCTTCCTCAGTTCGATGTTCCTTATGCGGAGTCCCGTCCGTACGGGAAGATCATCATGCCGGATACGGCAGATGGAAGAGGCCCGTTGTATGTTTGCCTGATCAGGAGGGAGAGATGAGCATCGTGAGGATAGTTTCCTGCGACACATATGAGGAAGAGGATGTCGAATCCGCGGTCAGGGATGTCGCGAAGGATCCCTCGTTTCCCGATGTACGGGGAAAAACGGTGCTGCTGAAACCGAACATCCTCTCCGACGCGAAGGCGGACGCGGCAATCACCACAAATCCCGCAGTGGTGCGGGCGGTGATCCACATGCTCAGGGACAAAGGTGTCGGCGACATCGTTTTGGGAGACTCTCCGGGACTGCAGGGATCCGGTTTCGTTCCACGGGCGTGCGGCATGGAATCGGTCTGTAGGGAAGAAGGCGTGCGATGGATCGATTTCACCAAGGATCCGATTGTACGGAAGATACCTTACACATGCCGCATCAGTCTTCCCCTTGCAAGCGCTCTCGAACAAGCCGATCTGCTGATCTCTTTGCCGAAGTTCAAGACCCATCGTCTGATGTACGCCACAGGAGCGACAAAGAACCTGTTCGGATTGGTGCCCTCGTTGCACAAAAGCGCGTGCCATGTGAAATGTACATCTCGCAAAAGGTTCGCAAACTTGATCGTCGGTATCAATGCCGTGGCAAAACCCGCGTATGCCATCATGGACGCCGTCGTCGGTATGGAGGGAGAAGGACCTGCGAATGGGAATCCCCGTCATGTGGGCCTGATCCTCGGTTCACGGGACGTCATTGCCTTGGACTGGGCGGAGGCGACGATTATGGGCTACGATCCGCTTTCCATCCCGATCGTAGCATCCGGACTGGAACACCATCTGGGAGAACGGCCGACTTATGAAGGGACGAATGCCGACGAGCTTGTCATTCGGGATTTTCAACGGGTTCCCCAGGAGGAAGGCAACCATCTTTTCCGGGATTTGCTGCTTCCGTTCCTCACTCGTCCATTCCATAGGTACGCGATCAGGACAAGTCGTCCCGCCCCGCAATTCGGCTCCCCAAACTGCATTCTCTGCCAACGATGCGTCAAGATCTGTCCCGCACACGCCTTGACACTGGAGGACAAACGTATTGTAATCGACCAGCGACGTTGTGTTCGTTGCTACTGTTGCCACGAAGTATGCCCTGCGGACGCGATCGTCATCAAGGAAGTGTAGTGTGGACGTAAGAACCTTCTTCTGGAGCATACTTCTGTCCCTTGTCCCGATCAGCGAGCTTCGGGGAGGCATCCCATACGGATATTTCCTCGGTATCAAGTGGTATGTGATCACCCCTGTCTGCGTGGCGGCGAACGCTTTGGTCCCGTTCCTTGCCTGGTGGTTCCTTGAAGGGGTCAATGCCACGTTGTGCAAGATACCCGTCTACCGGCGGTGGTTCGACCGTTTTCTCGTCAAAGCACAAGTGAAAGTCGCGCCTAAAATCAAAAAGTACGGATATCTCGGCCTGATGCTTTTCGTTGCCGTCCCGCTTCCTGTTACCGGAGCGTGGACGGGAACCGTTGCGGCATGGGTCCTCGGCCTCGATAAACGAAAAGCCCAGAAATATATCATGCTGGGAGTCTGCATCGCAGGAGCAATCGTCATCGCCATCTGCACCGGAGGGAAAGGCGTGGGTTCCGTTTTCATCAAGCATACCTGAGATGCGATATTTTGATCTTTCCAAGGAGCTAAACAGCGAACAATGCAAGGCCGCTTCGCAGATTGACGGGCCTCTTCTTGTCATCGCAGGAGCGGGAAGCGGAAAAACGAGGATGCTCACCTACAGGATTGCCAATCTGTTGCAAAACGAAATCCCCGAATCAGCCATTCTCGCCCTGACGTTCACAAACAAAGCAGCCCGGGAAATGGGTGAACGGGTAAGAACACTTACCGGAAGCAAGCTCCCCAAACTGACCACCACGACGTTTCACAGTTTCGGTATGGGTGTACTGAAGCAATACATCCAGTTTCTCGGTTTTAAAAACTCGTTCACCGTGTACGATACGAGTGACAAACTTGCGCTCCTCCACGAAATGGTGGTCGAGGCCGACGACGATCCGGACCGATATGATTTTTACGAAGTAGCCCAACTGTTTTCCGACATCAAAACAAAACGAACCGTCTTCGACGCTTCGAACGGAAGCAAGATGGCGCGGATGTACGATGAATACAACAAACTCCTCAAAGCGTATAATGCCGTCGATTTCGATGACTTGATTACCATGCCGCTGCGCCTTTTTACGGAAAATCCACAGGTGCTCGTCGCACTCAGAGAGCGTTACAGATACATCCTCGTCGACGAGTTCCAGGACACCTCGCTCTGCCAGTATCGAATCGTCTCGACGTTAGCGAAGGAAAGCAGGAACCTTTGCGTCGTAGGGGATGATGATCAAAGCATTTACAGTTGGCGCGGAGCGAACTACGAGAACCTTCTGCTGTTTGAGCAGGAATTTCCCGAGCGAAAAGAGGTCAAACTGGAGGAAAACTACCGTTCCAGCGGCGTTATCCTTGAGGCGGCGAACGATTTGATCGTTCATAACAAGGCGCGCAAAGACAAAAAGCTCTGGACGGACAATGAACGGGGGTCGTCCATCAGAATCATCCATCCGATCGACGGAGACTTCGAAGCGGAGGAAATCTGCGAAACGATAAGACGGGAAATGTCAGGGGACAAAAGCCTTACGTATGACGACTTTGCGATTTTGGTGCGAACAAACCGTCTTCTTTCTCCTATCGGGGACAAACTCGAGATCGAGAACATACCGGTCAACGTGACGGGAGGACCGAACCTCCTCGATCGCAAGGAAGTACGAGACATCCTCTCCTATGTGAAATGCATCGCCAACGAGGAGGACAACGTCAATCTCCTCAGGATCATCAATACGCCGACGCGGGGTATCGGACGGGTGACCATCGAGAAGATACGCAAAGTAGCGGATGCCTTTTCCTGTCCCTTGATCGACGCTGTGCGCCGATGCGCCGTCACGGAGGATAAATCTATTTCCGAGTCCACGAAAAAGACACTCTCCCGCCTCGTCGCGCTCCTTGACGATTATTCCCAACGATTCGCCGTTCCGAGGGGAAAGGCGGAGATACTCCGCCTGCTCGTCGATGAGATCGGATATAAGGAATACCTGACTGAGCAACATCCTGAGAACGAAAAGATTGTTTCGTACCAGATGAAAGGAATCGAAATCTTCACGAAGAAACTCGCGAGGTTCGAACAGAGGCACCCGGGAGCTCCCATCGGAATGTTCCTCACACAGATTTCGCTGGATTCCGGCGACGAGGATGAAACGGGAATGGGAAAAGTTGCGCTGATGACGATGCACGCGGCCAAAGGTCTCGAGTTCCATACGGTATTCCTCGCGGCTGTCGAGGAGCCGTACGTTCCCAGCGGGAAAGCACTTGAAGAGGATCCCCGCAACATCGACGAGGAACGGCGCCTGTTTTACGTCGCAATCACCAGGGCGAAACGCAATCTGATCATCTCCTCATGTCGGAAACGAGAGAAAAACGGCAAGGAAGTGGACTGCGTCCCTTCACGGTTTCTCAAGGAAATCCCCGAACGTCTGTTCGACGAAGAAAATCCTGACAAGGAATTGTCCGAAGATGAATTCGACGAGAAACTGAAGAAAATGCTTGCCATGCTCGGCAATTGATCAACCGGTCCACTCTTGCAAAGTATCATCCAACAGAGTATTTTTTCTTCATACCCAGTTCCATCTTTCGTACGTACAGGAGAAGTGCTATGTTCGAGATCGATTACACCAAGACAGCTGTGTCCGACGTCTACGGCTGCGATTGCTTCACGGAGCCGGAAATGGCCAGATACCTCTCGGAGACGACAATCAAGCAACTGAAGGAAGTTCAGCGGGGACACGCCGAGTTGACCGCCGCTCTGGCCGAACAGGTCGCAGCGGCGATGAAGGATTGGGCGCTGAAGAAAGGCGCAACCCATTATTGCCACTGGTTCCAGCCGCTTACCGGTCTGACCGCAGAAAAGCACGACAGTTTCATCACTCCGACGCGAGCGGGAAAGGTGTTGCTTGAATTTTCCGGCAAAGAATTGATCAGAGGCGAAGGAGACGCTTCATCGCTACCCAATGGCGGTCTGAGGACCACGTTTGAAGCGAGAGGCTACACCGCATGGGACACATCGTCGCCCGCATTCATCAAGGAGACCGGAGGGGAACGCGTCCTCTATATCCCCACTGCGTTTTTCTCCTATACCGGAGCGGCTCTGGACAAGAAAGTTCCGCTTCTCCGCTCGACCGCCGCGTTGGAAAAACAGACACTCCGCGTTTTGAATCAACTCGGGAAAAAAGCGAAACGGATCATTGTCAATATCGGCCCGGAACAGGAGTATTTCCTCGTCGACAAGGCATCCTATGACCAACGCCCTGATCTCCGCCTGACTGGCAGGACCGTCCTCGGTTCATTTGCTGCGAAAGGGCAGGAGCTGGATGATCATTACTATGGGCAGATCAACGACAAGGTAGGGAATTTCATGGCCGAATTGAACCATGAACTGTGGAAACTCGGCATATCCAGCAAGACACAGCACATGGAAGCGGCGCCGAACCAATTCGAGATCGCCGTGGTATACGATGCGGCGAACATCGCCACAGACCACAATCAGTTGTTGATGGAAGTGCTGCAAAGCGTCGCTCTTCGGCACGGCATGGTGGCGCTCCTCCACGAGAAACCATTCGCCGGAGTGAACGGTTCGGGAAAACATGATAACTGGTCGTTCTCCACCGACGACGGAACCAACCTGCTCTCCCCCGGATCAAAGGCTGAGGAGAACGTCCAGTTCCTTCTTATACTCACGTCCTTCATCAAGGCGGTGGACGAATATGCGCCGTTGATCCGCTGCGGTGCGGCGACCGCAGGCAATGACTTCCGTCTCGGAGGATTGGAAGCGCCGCCTGCCGTTATCAGTATTTTTCTCGGCGATCAATTGACCGATATTCTCGAACACATCGCCGAAGGCAAGCCCTGCAGGAAGCAGGACGGTCAATGCATGAAGCTCGGTGTGACCATGTTGCCGCAATTTCCCAAAGATCTCACCGATCGGAACAGAACCAGTCCTCTGGCCTTCACCGGAAATAAATTTGAATTCCGAATGGTCGGTTCCTCCCAATCGATGAGCGGTCCGAATATCTACATAAACACAGCCATGGCCGACGTGTTGGAAGAAGTCGCTGACCGCCTAGAGAAAGCGGAGAACAAAGAAGAGGAATGCCACAAGATCATCAAAGAATTCTACAGCCAGCATAAACGCATCATCTTCAACGGCAATGGCTACGGCTCGGAATGGGTAGCGGAGGCGAAACGACGAGGATTGCCCGAACTGAAGGACACGGTAAGTGCGCTTCCCGAGATGATCAGCGAGAAAGCCATTTCCTTGTTTGAACGACAAGGAGTGTTCACTCGTGAGGAAGTAGTCTCCCGTGAGGAACTTTACTTGGATACATTCAGCAAGCAAGTGAACATCGAGGCGTCCGTTATGAACGAGATGACCAACAAGGCGATCATCCCCGCCGTTTGCAAGGATATCGGGCAGTGCGCCCGGAGCATTGAAGAACAGAAAGAACTCGGCCTTGACGTCACGGCACAGATGGCTCGACTGAAACAAAAGAACGAGTTGCTCGAACGGGCGATCAAACAAGTCGCACGACTCCATCTCGGCATAGCGAAGGCGCAAGCCATCAATGACGACATCTTCAAAAAGGCTGAAGCATTCCGCGATGACGTACGCATCAGGATGGAAGCGTTGCGGGGGACGGTCGACGCGTTGGAGAACGTTACCGACAAAAGTCTCTGGCCCTATCCCGGCTACGACGATCTGCTATTTAGGCTTTGAGAATCACACCTTGGCGGGGGGCGAGCACGAGTTTTCCTCCCGCAACCGCAACTTTTCCGTAGGTCGCGAGAAGTACTTCTCCATTTCCCGCGTGTACCGTTCTTTGCCGTTTTCCGAAATTCAGTACGATCGTCCGTCGCTCCGTCCCAGTCTCCCGAACGTATTCAAGTACATCACAAGGGGAATCATCCAGATAGCGAATTCGTCCCGTACGGAGAATCCCGTCACGGGAGCGCAACGCAATCAGCGAGGCGTACAGGGAAACCAACGGCGAATCCTCGTTTGCGCGTTCCGTAAGACAGGATGGAAAAGTTTTCGAACCCTTTTCGTCCCGCGCTCCGTTTTCTTCACCAAAGTACAAAACCGGCGTGCCCAATTGGGTGAGCAAAAACATTGCCGCGAGGCCGGCTTTCCGTACATCCCCTCCGAAACGATCCATGCTTCGGGGGAGAAACCGGTCCTCGAATTTCCATCCCGGCCAATTTTCCACCCCAACGGCCCGGTACCATCGCCGCGCACATTGCTTCCAAGCCTTTGCGCTGAAAGGCAGGAATGCGAAGGAATCATCGAACGTAAGGTCAAGCTGATTTCCCAGATAAGAGCCTGCCATTTCCGGCTCTCCGGGCTCGTCCTGAAGGATTCGACCTGCCACCACCCGATGAGGATATACGGATACCATCTCGTGAAATCGTCTCAGTTCCTTGTGATTCTCGGGTCTGTTTCGGTCAAACACATGAAGTTGTCGCCTGTATGAATGTATGCGGAAAGGTCTGAACAACCCGGGATTATCGCGAAACGCATCGTCCTTCACGATGCAATTCGCGTCACTGAGTTCCAGTCCGTCGATGCCTTTGTCCAACCAGAACCGGCACTGATCATATATTGCCTGAACGACACCGCCGTCCCTCCAGTTGAGATCGGGTAACGAGACTCCCAACGTGCGTACGGAAGCGGCCTTCCGGTTCTTGTCCCATTCCAACACAGTTACGGATTTCGTCGACATCCAATTGCATGCGACATCCGTCCATAGATAGAACGAGGAATAAGGATTCCCCGTTCCGCCTTTCTTGCTCTCCAAAAACCATTTGTGCCTGTCACTTGTATCACTTATGGGAATCTCCAGAACCACATGCATACCGGCAACGTGCGCTTTATCCACTAGATCTTCCATATCGGCCATAGAACCAAGACAAGGATCTACGGAACAGTATTCAGTCACGCCTCCATCACCGGACCCCATACCGGGAAACACAGAGGAGAGACAAATACACCCAATTCCAAGGCGCCTCAGATATGGCAACCGGGATATGATCCCGACAATGTCCCCTATACCGTCACCATTGGAATCGTGAAACTTCCTCGGCTCTATCTTGTACGCCACGCATTGTTTCCACCACGTCGTTTCATCCATCGTCCTTAGTATACGCCATGCCGCTGAAAATGATAATCAATCCTCCGAATATGATGCACGTCATTCCTCCTAATTGGAATGGCGGGATCGTTATTCTCCACAATACGATACTATTCTTATCATCTTTTCATATGGATTTTTAATCATAAACACTTTCATTTTACAATGAAATACCATTCTTTTTAATATTTTTAATTATTTTATAATAGAGCAAATTTCAAAATGCTAATTTGCATGTATGAATATACATAGATTTGTGTATATCCATGCATATCAGGTG
>JBAXYP010000022.1:0-12873 GCA_041670725.1 Sphaerochaetaceae bacterium | reverse complement strand
CGACCACTTCGGTCAATTCCCCGCTGGAATACTTGGAAAAAAAGGAGGATGGAAGATACATCATGCGGGACATAACGGCGCTTTGGAAACCATCGACCACGCTCAACTCGATACGGCTCCGCACCATTTGCTGTGAGATGCTGACCAACGCCTGGGAACCGGCGACGCCGACGAGCAACAAAAACAACGAGAGAACCAAGGTAACATCCCCGACGGGGACGATCTTTGCGAACAGGAACCGCATCGCCCACGGCAAGACCAACGACAAACCCGTCAGCGACAGGGCAAGGCACACGTACACCAGATAATCCCTGCCGTTTGCCAAGGAGAACAGGAACTTGATGACATCTCTGCTGGAGAGACTCCGTTGGGGAAACGGACGGTAGAACATCATCGCTTTCTCCGTGAGAAGCCCGGCCGTTTCCGCGTTCACGGGAAGCCGTTTCCCAAGGGAATAATTGAAGAAGGTATAACCGCTGTAGGAACGGGGGATCAAGGCGACCGTCGTACCGTCCTTCGCCTGGCACAACATGGCGGTCCGGCAATTCTTCCACCACGAACCTTCCAACGTCACGGCCCGGCGCATGTACCCCGAAGGACGAAGCATCCGGTCAAGCTGTACGTCTACGTCATCCAGTCTGTCGCCGCTCTGCGCATACGGAACATGGAAATACTGGCACAACTCCTCTACGGAAGTCCGGGCGCTTTGCCTTCTGAGCTCTTCCGTCGCCATGATCCGCTTGTCTCCCATGAGCAACGAAGCCATATTGAAGAACGAGCTCTCCACCGTATCGTTGTCGTATGCGATCCTTTTTCGGATTTTGCTCTCTTCCGTCTCCATATCTCACTCCACCGTAACCAAATGGGAATACAATCCGCCGGCTTTGAACAAAGCGTCGTGCTTCCCTCGTTCGATGATGACGCCATGTTCGAGCACGAGAATCTCGTCGCTGTCCCGAATGGCGGAAAGCCTGTGGCTGACTACCAGCGTAGTGATTCCCCTGGCTCTGATGTTCTGCATCACTTGGTATTCCGTATCCGCATCCAACGCACTCGTCGCCTCATCAAGAACCAATACGGAAGGATTCATGGCAAGCACCCTGGCGATTTCAAATCGCTGCAGTTGCCCGCCGGAGAAGTTCCGTCCGCCTTCGGCCACCATGCAACTGTATCCGCCCTGCCGGAGCATGATTTCATTGTGGATCTGGGCGTCCCGGCATGCCTGGATGACGACGGAATCGTCGATGGTGTTGTCCCAAAGCTTCAGGTTTTCCATCAACGTCCCCTCGAACACCTTGCAATCCTGGTCGATCACCGCAATAGAGGAAGTAAGGACTTCCCTGGGATATTCCCTTCGGAGCTTCCCATCAAAACGAACTTCTCCCTTCCACGGCTGATACAGGCCGAGGATCAACTTGACCAGTGTGGATTTGCCGCTTCCCGTCGGTCCGACGAGAGCGATCGTCTGCCCCCGTTTGATGTGCAGATCGATCCCGCCGACGACCGCAGGAAGCATCCTGCTGTAACCGAAGACGAGATCCGTACAATCGATGTCGCCCCCAAGAGGAGAAAGCGTTTCCCCCTCCTTTATGCATCGTTCCTCCAAAAGCGAATCCTCGGGATAGTCCATCACGTCCCAGATGCGTCCCACGGAGGTGGTCATCTCCTCAAGGCTCTGTTGATTGGACACCAGAAGCTCTGCCGGCAACATGAATTGGTTCATGAACGTCTGAAACGCCATCAACATGCCGATCGTCATATTCCCCTTGATGATCATCGCCGAGCCCAAGGCAAGCACACACATTTCGGAGATCCGATGGACGAGAAGCGGAATTGTGGAGAAAAACGCATTCTTCCCGGTAAACGAGACGTCGGTCTTGGTCAAGAGGCTCCTCATCCCGGCCCAGCGGTTGAAAAGGCCGTTCTCCGCTCCGCTCGCCTTGATGGTGTCGATCATGTCGATGCCGCTTACCGTCGTGGAACGGAGTTTCGATCGGGTAATCATCGTCGCGTTGGAATAGTTGATGCGTCCGTTTGAGGCGCATCTGCCTGCGATCAGATTGATGAGGGTGGCGACGACCGCCACAAGGGCGAGCTTCGTACTGAAAGAGATCATCAGGAAAAAATAAAACACTATCATGAACACGTTGATGACAAGTGGAGCGAGACTGTTGGTGATGATGGAGGACACATGATCGTTCTCATCCTGACGATTCGCGACATCGACGCTATACCGTTGGGAGAAAAACTCCAAGGGCAGACACAGACTGTGCCACATGAACTTTACGTTGGACAGGATGGTGAGCTTGCCCTGAAACTTGCGAATCGCCACCTCGTCGAGCAAGGAAGCGACGACCTGAAACAGGATCAAAGCCAGAAAAGCAAGAAAGAATGGAGAAAGAAACGGCGGCGCCTCCTTTCTGCTGAGAATTACGTCGAGATAAAACCGGTAGAAGGCGGGCATCAATACCGCGGTGGCCGAGGAGAGCAACGTCGCGAGCATGACGAACACCAGCGACCGTTTCATCCCGGCAAGCCGAGTAAGCACGAACCTCCGTACACTTGGCTTCTTCCCTTCCGCCTTGAACTCCGACGTAGGGGAAAACTCCAAACAGATGCCGGTGAAGGAATCGGAAAGTTGCCGCATGCTCACTTTGCGTCGTCCCATCGCAGGATCGTTTATCACCGCTTTTTCTCCGGAAAAACCGGCGAGGACGACGAAATGATTGAATTCCCAGTGCAGGATCGCAGGAAATTTCACCTGAGTCCTCAAATACTCCAGATTGCAGGAAACCGCCTTCGGCCCCAATCCGTACAACTTTGCCGTCTTGGCGATGGCTAGCGCGTTAGAACCGTCACGGCTGACTCCGCAGTCCAGCCGTACTTGTTCCAACGGAAGCCACTTGCGGTAATAGCAGCAAATCATATCCAAACATGCCGCACCGCACTCTTCCGTTTCCATCTGCATCACTTGGGGAACCCGCACGCATCGCTTACCCATCACCGGCCCCTTATTTGACGATGTAATGAATCGGTTTGATCCGTGCGACGAGAATCGTAACGTCACAGATGCTGTCCGTAGGCAAGGGTAGCCGATCATCCGTCACGATCAACACCCGGTCCGCGTAGTCGCTGGTCACCAAATTGGAGATCTGCCAGTCGCTGGTGATGGTCGACGCAATCTCCTGTCGGGAAAACGGCGTCTGCGATACCTTGTACACATGTCCCGAATAAGAATGGTTCTCCCCACGCGGCACGGACACGGAAACCTGTTTGCCCACCAACTCGGCGTTGTTGTCGGCGACAGGAAGGTAACACAAAAGATGGTTTTCATCCACAACCAACGCTTTGGCTCCGACCGTCTCGGGGATGCTTCCCACCGCTCCCCAGATAAACAGTCCGGCAAACAGGATGAGGAGGGCGGCAAGAAGGAACCACCAACCTGAACGGGTCACCACGATGTACGAATCCATCTGTTGGGGGGTTGTTATATGCTCGAGGCTCTCCTTACGGAACAACCTGTCATCGGTCATCGGCCGCCTCCGTATCTTCAGGTTCCCCCCTGTCCACTTTCGCCATCAAGAAGAACGCGACGAGCATCGAGAGGCACCCATAGACAAACAAGGAACGGTACCCGAAAAGATCGATGCAAGCTCCGGCGATCGGAGGGGAGATAATGGAGGCCAGCTGACTGAAAAAGTAGTACAACCCGGTATAGATGCCTACCGTCTGATAGGTCGACATTTGCCAGAGCATCGGAAAACTGTTGGTCACCACGGTAACCCAGAAGATCCCGAAGAAAAACAGCAACAACCAGAACGTGTATTTGGACAGCGAAGCCGACAATGACAGGCCGCCCTGAAAGAAAATCAGCAAAAGGACGACAACCAGGCAGAGCAACGATCCCCGAATCGTCTTCTTTCTGCCATGGATATGGGCGAACCGTCCGGAAGGGATGGCAAACAGGGCATAGGCAATGCCCACCATGCCGGCGGCAAGCGAGGCCGTCCCCTTGCTCGTATGCAGCACTTCGATCGAATACTTGCCGACGAACGGCAGAATCCCCTGATAGCCGATGAACCAAAACAACAGGGAGAGGAGGATGAACAAAGCGCTCTTGTCCTTTTCCCCGACAACCGCCTTGATGGAGGATCCGATCGGCTCCCGCTTTTCCGATTCCTCTTTTCCGCCCTGACCCGCGGATTCCTTGACAAACAGGAACAAAAGAAGCACCGCGACGATGACAAGGATCGACGCGACGGGAAACGCGAGGATTCCGCTCTGTTTCTCAGCAAACCCGGGAACCGACACGGGGACGTTCATCAATCGGGCAAGCCCGACCGTACCGACGATGGTGGCAATGCCGCCCATCGTGTTGATCACCCCGTTCGCCTCGCTGCGGAGGTCTCCGGGGATCATGTCGGGCATCAGGGCGACGACGGGACCGCGCACCGCCTGCTTGAACAGGTTCAGGACGAAAATCAACGTAATGAGCACCACAAGGCTCTTCAGGGCGGCGTACGGCATCAACGCATAGGCTACGGCGCTTACCGGAAGACAGGTGATGATGTACGGCATACGGCGACCGATTTTCGTATGGGTTCGGTCGGAGAGCGCGCTGAATATGGGGATCAAGAAAATCGCAAGGACGTTGTCCAGCGTCATGATTGATCCGATGACCGAATTCTTCTCGATGAATTTCCCCAAGAAAATCGGCACATAGGTGTCATATAACGGATCCATCAACCCCATGGTAAAGAATCCCAGACCGATAAGGAACGTGGTCAGATAATACCCTTTCAAACCTTTCTTCTTTGGTTTTTCCTGTTGCATGGTTTGCTCCCGCCAAACGTAGCATAGCATATTTTGGCTACTTTCGTTGAAAACTTTCCGTTTTTTCCCTATAACAAAGGCAATATGAGCGGAATTAATTCGATGAAAGAACTGGCGGGACGTCTTGCGCTTACCGGTGACGAAGCGGCATTCGACGAGAAAGCCCCCCACTTGCCGGTGAAAATCACCGACTACTTCTTTTCCTTGATCAACCCAGACGATCCCAACGACCCGCTTCGCAGACAGGTGGTCCCGACCCGGTTTGAGGAAAATCCCCAATCGTACGAGGATCTCGATCCCCTTGAAGAAGTCTCACACAGCGTCACCAGTCGTCTGATCCATCGTTACCGCAGCCGGGTGGCGTTTCTTGTCACCGACCTCTGCCCGATGTACTGCAGGCACTGCTTTCGACGCCGCTTTACCGGAACGTTCCAAGGTCCGGCGACCCATGCGGAAACAGAAGAAGCCGCCGCATACTGCAAAAAACATCCGGAAGTGACGGAAATTCTTTTTACCGGCGGCGACATGATGACCCTTTCCGACGAAGAGATCGATCATCTCATCGCGGTCTTCCGTTCCAAGCGTCCCGATTTGATCATTCGTCTGTGCACCCGCATCTGTGCAACGCTTCCGCAGCGCGTGACCGATTCTTTGGTGAAAATGATCACGAGCCACAACAGCGCGCCGTTTTATTTGATGACACAGTTCAACCATCCGCGGGAACTGACGGAGCAAGCGGTAACGGCCGTAGCGAAATTCGTCGACCACGGAATCCCCGCAATGAACCAGACCGTACTTCTCAGGGGCGTCAACGACGATCCCGATACATTGGAGCAACTGTGCAACAGGTTGGTTGTCTCACGGATCAAGCCATACTATTTGTTTCAAGGAGATCTCGTCTCGGGAACGGAACGGTTCCGCGTCCCGCTACGCCGCGGCATGGAAATCGAGCAGGAACTCAGACGAAGGCTTTCGGGCCTCGCCATGCCGGTGTATGCCGCAGATCTTCCCCGTGGAGGGGGAAAGATTCCGCTCTGCCAAAACTATCTCGAAGCGTATGACGGAAACGGCACTTGGACATTCAGGACTCCCGATGGAGAGATCCGGCATTACAGGGATCCGATCGAATAAGGAAAAGGATCGGCTCTTCAGGCGCCTCTTCCTGTCTTATTTCTCCGATTCGATGGCATTGAGTACTTGCCGGATCGCCTCTTGGCGGATTTTCTCCCGCTCTGTCATGTAATCTTCCGTAGAAAGGGAAGATGGCGTTTCGCTTTCGGTGATCTGAGGCGCGGTGATGACCGTAGCATTCGATTGTTCAGCGGATTGAGTCTGCTCCACCGACGTTTTCTCCTCTTCGGTTGTCCCGGTCGCTTCCGTCACAGCCTGAGTGGCGGGAACTTCAGCAGCGGATGCCGACGTATTCGCGGCGGTCGCCGGCAACCGCTTCGCAAGGTATGCATCGATCCGCTTTCGCGCCTCGGCTTCGCCTTCGTCGAGAATGCGCGGCACCAAATCGGCAATAATGGCGTCGCGGTATTTCGCATACAATGTCTCCAGTTCCTGTTCATTCAAACTTTGGTACGGTTCAAGCATCTGAGCGAGTTTTGGAAGATACTCATCCTGATGATCGGTGAATTCCTTCATCATCGCGGTGACCAAAGAAGGAATCATCCCATCAACCGCTTTCGGCAATTCGGTGTCAATTTTCTGCTGAAGTTCCCTACGAAGGGAAGCCATCTGTTGATCCGTCGCATTCTTCTGCACGATGGCCGCCGCGTCGAGCTGCGACTGAAGCGAAGTTTTAAACGACGCGAGCGCGTTGGGCATCTCCGTTTCCGTATAGCTCTTCAGTCGCGCGTCAAGCTCTTCGCCGACATGGGCGACCAACGCATCGGTCACCGCCTTGTCCTGGACGATTTTTTCGGAAAGATACGGATAAAGATCGGTCGCTGTCTGCTCTCTCTCGTCCTCGACGGTCTTGGAAAGCCGTGCAGGTGCGTCGATCTCCATAAGCGGTTGCAGTTGCCGGGATTTGGCAATTTCGATCATCTCGTTGTCAGCTGCGGGGCGCGTCATCCACAACAAGGCGAACACCGCGACCGTAAGGACAACGGAGAACACCAACAATCTGATCCGTCCTGTTTCTTTCATACCTGCCAGTCCTTCCGTATAGCTTGGTTGATTTTATCACACAACGACACCACTTGTCGATGAACCGACTCAAGCGTCCCGCTGTTGTCCAGGACGATCACCTCGCGTCCGGGCTCGATCATTCTCACGTCAATGTCTTTCTGGGCCGATTCACGTGCCCTGAACCGCCTCCAGTCCATGCCGTCGCGGCTTTGGGCGCGATGGTAACGGATATTCCACGGAACCTTGACGAACACCACCATCGAGCAAAGACGATCAAGATGCATTCGGGACAACAGGGCGGCGTTGAGCACGACGACCTTTCCCCCACGGGCCGCTTCCTCATCGACGATCTCCCCGCACTCCTTTACCATCCGCGGATGAGTGATGTCCTCCAACTTTCTGAGCTTGGCGGCATCAGAGAACACGATGCCTCCCAACGCCCTGCGATCCACCGTCCCATCGGAGGAAATGACGGACGGACCGAACGCGCTTGTGAGTTCGCCCGCAGACTGCTGGAGAATCGGATGCCCGAGCTTATCGACATCCACGACGCGCCATCCTTCCTTGACCAGCATATCGGCGATGACATTTTTTCCCGAACACGCTTTCCCGGTCAATCCGACGACAATCATCAATGCATCCCTCCCCAGTCGGAAGCCGTCTCGACGCCCACCTTGAGCGGAACGGAAAGACGGTACGCTCCTTCCATGGAGGAGGCAACAAGATTCTTCATCGTCTCGACCTCCTCCTCGGGAACTTCGAAAATCAATTCATCGTGGACCTGTAAGAGCAGACGGGAACGGACGCCCGCCGCCTTCATCGCGCCGGATACCTTAAGCATCGCCAGCTTGACGATATCCGCGGCGGATCCTTGAATGACGGTATTGACGGAAATCCGCTGGGCCTTCGCCCTCTCGATCCGGTTTGCGCTTCGTATTTCCTTGATCTCCCGCCGATGCCCCAAAAGCGTGGTGACAAACCCGTCGCGCTCCGCATCCTGATGTATCCGTTCAATATATGCGGCGACCCCTTTATATGTTTCGAAGTAATTGTCGATGAACGCCTTCGCTTCGGCATGAGTGATACCGAGATCCAGCGAAAGGCTGTGCGGGCTGATGCCGTACACGACACCGAAGTTGATCGTCTTCGCCACGCGTCGTTGCTCGGGAGTAACGAACGCATCGAACTCATGGTAAATCTTCGCCGCCGTACTGCGATGAATGTCCTCGCCGTTGCGAAACGCGTTCATCAATTCCGCATCCTGGGCCATATGGGAAAGCACCACAAGCTCTATCTGGGAATAATCCGCCGAGAGAAACACCCATCCGGGGGAGGAGACGAACGCACTGCGGATCTTCCGCCCCTCCTCGCTGCGCACAGGTATGTTCTGGAGATTCGGATTGTTGCAGGAAAGACGGCCCGTCTCCGTTCCCGTCTGCAGAAAATGGGGATGGATCCTGCCGTCCGACGGTTCGATCATCCCCGGCAACGTGTCGATGTACGTGTTTCTCAGTTTGCTGATCTGCCGGTAGGCGAGAATTTCCTTGACGATCGGATAGGATTCGGCAAGCGGCTCAAGTACGTCGCTGGAAGTGGAAAAGCCCGTGCGCGTCCGCGTCCCGGGCGGAATCTTCAGGTCCGAGAACAATATCTTCTGCATCTGCAACGGAGAATTAAGGTTGAACCGCGCCCCGGCATACGCATAGATCTGCGCCTCGGCCTTCTCCATCATGGCGGAAAATTCCACGGATAGCTTTTCCGTCCGTTTTCGATCCAGCGTGATGCCCGCCCATTCCATCTCGGCAAGCACGTTGACCAACGGCATCTCCACGTTCCGCATCAGATCATCCAAATGACGTTCCGACAGCTTTACGGAAAACAAACGCCATAGCCTGAAAGCCAGATCGCTATCCTCCCCGCCGTACTCCTTCGCCTTTTCAAGCGGCACATCCGCAATCGTTTTTCCCTTGGGAATCAATTCGTCGTAATGAATCGTCTTATAGTTCAGGTATTTGTCAGCGAGATAATCCAAATTGAACGCCCGACCCGCGCTGTCCAGAAGCCAAGCGGCGATCATGGTATCAAAATACAGATTCTCCAGCACAACGCCCAAACGTTTCATCACTTTGTAGTCGTACTTTATGTTCTGTCCGATCAGACGAAAGCGGTTCAGATGCCGGGAGAGCAATTGTTTCACATCATTCCGGTTGGCATCGTCCACCGGCACGTAGTACGCTTCCCCTTCCTTCCACGCGAACGAGAAACCAAGCAACGTGGCGTGCATTTCCTCAACGGAATCGGTCTCCGTATCGAACGCCAGGAACTCGCTTTCCTTACGCGCCTGCTGGAGGAGACCCTCCACCTTCGACAAATCGGTAATCCCTTCATATCGACCGCGTTTTCCTTCGGCCGTTTGCTCATCTTCCGTCTTTTGGGCGATTTGAACGTCCTGTGGAGCCATCCCGATCGCTTCCTTGGCAAGCGACGGCAGTTTCATGCTGTCGAACAATCTGCTGGCCTTCTGGTAATCGATGTCATGACAGAGAAACTGCGGCGTATCGAACGAGTCGACGGTAAAAATATCGTGCTTCAGCTCAATGAGCGTATGGGTCAGATCCATGTGGCCTTCGGCCGCCTCGAGTTTCGCCCTGACCGATTTTGTCTGCTCGTCCAGATGGTCGTATACCGCTTCCAGCGTTCCGTACGCGGCAAGCAGTTTGACCGCTCCGACCGGACCGATGCCGTCGACTCCGGGGACATTGTCGCTGGAGTCGCCGATCAACGACAGATAGTCGACGATTTGTTCCGGCTTCACGCCGTACTCCTCGTGCACCTGTCTCGCTCCGAACAACCGGTATTCGTTCGTTTTCGGTTTCGGGGGCCGGAGCGCCATGACATGGTCTCCGACCAATTGCAACAGATCTTTGTCTCCGGTGAAGATCACCGTGTCGATCCCTTTCTTCTTCGCTTCATCGCTGAGCGTGGCGATGATGTCATCGGCCTCGAAGCCGACCTTGCTGATATGGGGGACGTTCATCTCATCGAGAATCTTCTCGATAATCGGAACCTGTGCGTGCAGGTCGTCGGGAGCTTTGTCACGATTGGCCTTGTACGCAGGATACAGTCGATGGCGGAACGTCGGGGCGTGACTGTCCAGTGCGACGACCATATAGTCGGGTTCGTATTCCCTGAGCAGTTTCATAACCGTCTTGAAGAATCCGAACACGGCGGAAACGTTGTTTCCCTCCCCGTCGCGCATCGGGGCGCCCATCAGGGCGAAATACGACCGGTAGATCAAGGCGTATCCGTCGATGATATACAATCTTTTGGTGGAAAACAGTTCCTCGTTCACGTCATACCTCTATGTTCAACATATCATACGCAGGAAGGATTGTATCCTCACCCGCCTCGTGAAGTTCGTCGCAAAGACGTTGATGGCACACGTCGTGGCACATATGGATAAAGTAGGTGCGTCCGGCACCAAGTCTCTTACTCGTCTGAATCGCCTGTTGGATACTGAAATGCGTGGGATGTGGCCGGTAACGAAGTGCGCCGATGACGAGAACCGACGGATGCATCATCGCTTCCATGGACGCGGGATCGATACCGCTGCAGTCGGTGGCGTACACGAAATCACCGATACGGTAGGCTGAGATGATCCTCTCCCCGTGATGGATGGGGATTTCCATGACGGAAAAGCCGAAGATATCCACGGTACGAAGGGACGGAAGGACCCGCGGCACCAGATGGGGAAGGCCGTCATGATCCGCATGTTCGTGAATCACATACGGGAATCTCGCGGCAATGTCATCGACGACCGCTTGGTTGCCATAAACGGGAAGCGGACGTCTGTTGGCGTACATGCGCAGATCGTCGATACCGTAGAAGTGATCGGCGTGGGTATGGGTGTACAGGACGGCGTCAATATCCATGATGTGGGCGCGAAGCGCCTGCAGGCGGAACTCGGGTCCGGTATCGATGACGAGTACGCGCCCGTGATCCTCCACCATTACGGATGAACGATACCGTGCATCCCGGGGATCGGAGGAGGTGCAAACCGGGCACGTACAGGTCGGGACAGGAATCCCGTGGCTGGTACCCGTCCCCAAAAACGTCACGTTCACCGGGATACCGATTCCATCAAGGAATCTATCCCCGCTTCCAGAGCCTTGCCTCCGGTGGAAGCGGCTTGTTTCAGCGAGGCGACCGTCTTCGGATCGGAAAGCGCTTCCTGCAACTTCGCTTTCTGCTCCGTTGTCAGATCCCCGGCCTTCTCGACAAGATTCTCCACCTCATCGACGAACGCCGAACCCGTCTGTTTGGCAAGTGCAGCGAACTTCTGCTGCAGCTCGGGATCGGAAAGCTTTTCGGAAACGACATCCTTCGCTTTCTCCAATGCACCGGAAACAGCATCTTGGACCGTTTTCTCCACTTTTTCCTTATCGTGGCGATAACTTGTCCCCAGATATTTCTGCGCCGTCTCAGGGGTGAAAAAGAACAGCAAAAAAAACACCACGACGGCAATGACCAACGCCTTGAAGAACGATCCGAAGAAACCCTTTCTCGCCATTGCTGACTCCTTGGAAACAGCCTATCAGCTGTTGGTCGGGGATGCAAGGGGAATCGCGGGACAAATGCTTCCAATCCCCGCGCAAATGATGTTATCATGATCCAATAAGGAAGCGTCTCCTGTATGCAATCCATCGCCACATCTTTGGGCGTGAACGACAAAAACAAACGCCTGATGTACGTCATGTATTTCGCTTTTTTCTGCAGTGGCATGATGAGCCAGATTTTTGGCGCCATCCTTCCGTTCTTGCAGGAGGAATATCATCTTTCCTATACGTTCCGCGGATTGCTCCTTTCGGCCCATCAGACGGGTAACCTGCTCGCCGTGTTCATCGCAGGCTATCTTCCCTATGCCATCGGGCGGAAACGAAGCACACTGTACTTGTCCAGCGGAAAGGCCGTCGGCTTATCTCTGATGATTCTCACCGGCAACCCCATCCTGCTCGTCTTGGCCTTTCTGCTGACCGGCATAGGACGGGGAACGCTTTCCAACATCACCAACGTCGTCACCGCAGAAATTTCCACAAAAAAGACCAGTGCGCTGAACGTTCTTCACTCCTCGTTCGCAGTCGGCGCATTCATCTCTCCCATCATCGTCATGCTGATCACCAAGGGCTCCCCTTCCTTATGGTGGGTCGGCGTCGCCTTGATCGTGGAAATGGAAATCTTTTCATTGGGAGCCATCGACACCTCGAATCTATCCGACACTCCGGCGGTGAAAAGCCAGGACCAAGGAAGAGGATATTACAAGGATGCCCGTTGGTGGGTGAACACCGGCATCCTGTTTTTCTATCTGTGCAACGAATCTTCCATCATGGGATGGTTGATCACATACTTCAAGGAAACGGGACGCCTCTCTCCGACCATCGCACAGATATCCTCTTCGCTGCTGTGGCTGATGATCCTTGCCGGTAGGCTCGGTTGCGCCGCCATCAGCGGGAAAGTCAACAAATCCACGCTGCTGTTGGTCCTTGGATTGGGGCAGACGACCTGCTTTCTCGTAATGATCTCCAGTTCCAGCAAAGCCTTGACCTTGGCCGCGATCTTCCTCCTCGGCCTTTTTATGAGCGCCACCTATCCGACAACGCTCGGGACGATGCCCAACCGATACAACAGTTCAACGGTTGCCACGGGAAACTGCATCGCCATCGCCTCCATCGGAGGGATCCTCATGCCGATCATCGTCGGCGCCGTCGCGGAACAGACGGGTATTGGCGGAGGCATCGCCACCATCTCCATCGCATTGTTCTGCATGGTCGTCCTGATGATCGCCAAACGGATCATGGGACGAAATCAAGAGGAATGACCCAATGACCGTACGCAAGCGCAGATTAT
>JBAXYP010000021.1:0-12892 GCA_041670725.1 Sphaerochaetaceae bacterium | reverse complement strand
ATCAAGCATTCATATACTTTGTCCCCCACTTTGATGGCGAGCAACGCTGTCTCGGTGAAGTGACGCATTTTCATGTTGAATTCTTTCGCATCAAGGGTGATGTGAACCGGCTTGTTCTTGCCATAGATGACCGCGGGGATTCTTCCCGCACGGACAACACGGCGACTCCCAGCAGAACCGAAATCCTCGGTCCTGGACTGGGCGGTAAGCTCTTTTTCTTCTTTCGTCATGATAGACTCCTTACTACTCTCATTGGCCTGAACCAATTACCATGGGCAGGACATCAACGATATCCTCTCAAACCCTTTCACACATAGACTGGGAAGGAGGGACTCGGACCCCCGGTGCCGGCACCAAAAACCAGAGCCTTAACCACTTGGCTACTTCCCAACGGAAACGCTATGAAGCCTATCGTAAATCAGCCGCTTTGTCCAGCATCCTCATCGGGTAATGCGTTATACGCATCGATAATGCACTTTTTGAGATATTCACGAAATCCGGTATCGATAGGATGCACGACATCCTTCACCTCCCCGTTGCCAAGTCTCCTGTTGGGCATGGCGATAAAAAGGCCATCCTTCCCCTCGACAATCCTGATGTTATGCACCGTCAACACGCTGTCGAATGTCACCGTAGCATATCCCTTCAGTTTGCTCTCATGATCTTTCGCAAGTTTCTTTATCCGAACTTCCGTAACTAACAAAATGTCCCCCCCTGATCACCGACCACCTCCGCCATGCATGTCCACCCACATGACAAATGGTTCCGTACCGACATCTGGAACCGCAAGGCCTCCGTTCTCTCCTCGCTCACAAAAAACCAGCACGCTCCGCTTCCGGACAACGAACCGTATCCATTAAAGTCATTCGACAGCCGCGACAACTCTCCGTATACCGGATAGCGTTCAGCAACCAGCAAAAAATCGTTGCGGAATACGCCCCGATATGCGGCGGTTCCCGCCAAGAACGCCTTGATGACCGCATTCTCCGATGGAGCGGGAGGACGAACGATCCCATCCAACGCACGATATGCATCCTGTGTGGCGAAAAAAATACCCTCCGGCATCACCAAGGTCCCATACAACCCACGCGCAGGCAACGGCCGCACACGTTCCCCCCGACCAGAAACGTAGGCGCATCCTGTTTCAGAAAGGAAAAAAGGCACATCGGAACCAACGCTGGCGGCCACGGACAACAATCGATCCTTTCCGATGGGATATCTTCTCTCAAGGGCGAGCAACACGGAGGCCGCATCGGAACTACCACCTCCCAGCCCCGCTTTTGTCGGGATATGTTTCGTACAATCCACCTGAACCGCGAGGGGTATCCCGCTTTCCTTCATCCACGCGCATGCGGCTTTCGTCATCGTATCCGTTGCCTGAGGGCAGATACCCCCTAGGCCGGATACCACAACACACGGCTCCTCTTGCCGCTGACAAGAAAAACGCAATTCGTCTGAAAGGGAAACCCTACAGAACAAGGATGTTATGTCGTGATAGCCATCACACCGCCGCCTCCCAACAGCCAAGTGAAGATTCACCTTGGCGGGAGCCAGAAGTACCTCATCCCATACCATATGCCGATTATATCTTTCCTGAAACGCCAATGTCCAGAAACAATAAAACAATTGCTTGTGTTTTGCCCCTCTTTACAAAAAACGCGAGCGGGTGGTTCCCTCTTGCACACGGGCGATCACAGACTGAAGCGTATCTTCGGTTTTTTCCGCCCAACCTTTGTTCGCTTGCGGATTCCCCGGACTGGGATGAATAAACGATTCCAAAATCCTTCCTTGGGAAAAAGGCGAAAGCTTTTTTTTCGCGTACTGCCCTATGCCGACCAGCGCTTTGGGCTGGAAATAGGAAATTGTGTCGGCAAGATAAGAATCGCACATGCCGTCAAGCCGTTCACGCATCACCCGTTCCAACTTGTCCGGAGTGACATTCCTCCCCATCGGGCCCGCATCCATAAAAACCAACGGGCAATAGTTCATCACGCACAGTTGGGAAAAGCAGGCATCGGCCGTCCCGTAATGGGATTTAAGAAACGACCAAAGCCGGCGACCGCTTACTTCGCTTCTCGGACAGGAAAACCCCATGACGGGGCGTTTGGGGTGCATTCGTTCCGGCTTTCCCACGGGTGCCTCAATCCCCAAAAAATCCCTCACGGACGCAACCTCTCCGAATGGCACCCCGGTCTGCGCCATGCCGAATGGCCCCGGATTCATTCCGAGCAGGAGGATGTCCACCGGATGCGTGCACCATTTCTCCAAATACAGCTTGTGCGGTTCCCATGCATAAACGAGAGGATCGTACACGTACAGGGAATCCCCAAAAGAAAGCGTCTGTACTTCTTTTCTAAGTTCGAGCGTTCGGTCGACCAAACGACTGGCATCATGCATATGCACCCCCGTTATGCATCGAACGTATCATGAATGAAAACCGCTCTGCAAGGACTCCGTTGAACAGCTCCGGATGAAGTGGTATCGTTTATGTATGAATACGTTAGTGAAAAACGCACTGGTCATTCCGATGACCCAAGAATCGTACACGGTACGGGGGGATGTGGGGATTTCGGAGACGAAAATCGCCTTCGTTGGATCCGCGCCATCCTCGTTTCATCCCGACAGGATCATCGATGCGGCCGGATCGATCGTCATGCCGGCGTTGGTCAACGCCCATACCCACCTCGCAATGGAACTGATGCGAAACTTCAAGGACACTGAACCCAATCTGATGGCGTGGCTGTCCAACATCTGGCCGATCGAAGCGAAACTGACCGACGAGGACATTCTGTGGGCCTCGCGGCTTGGCGTGTGTGAATTGCTTCAAAGCGGCTGTACATTGTTCAACGACATGTATTTCAGTGAACACAAAACCGCACAGGCGGCAAATGAAGGAGGCATTCGGGCCTCCATCGGACTTACGCTCTTCGGAGACATCGACGACACGAAACGGCGCTTGGCGGAAAAGCCCGCCGCCTGCAGGAAGGAAGTCGAACGCAGTGGGGGAAGAGTCAAACTCGCCGTCGCGCCGCATGCGATCTACACCTGCTCGGAAGCGACCTACCGGTACGCCCATGATTGGGCGAAGGAACATGACGCTCTCCTGCACACACATCTGTCAGAAACGAAAGGAGAGGTGGACGATTGCATAAAGGCGCATGGGGTTCCGCCGCTAGAGTATTTGGATTCCATCGGATACTTTGCAAAGACAAAACACCTGCTCGCCCATTGCGTACATCTCACGGAGGAAGAGATATCCCGGCTCTCCCAACTGGATGCGGCCGTGGCGACGAATCCAACGAGCAACTGCAAACTTGCAAGTGGGATAGCACCACTCGGAAAGATGAGCGCGGCCGGCGTGAAGTTGTGTATCGGTACGGATGGGTCATCGAGCAACAACAACCAAAACCTTTTCGAGGAAATGCACGTCGCGAGCCTGGTCAGCACCGTTTCGACGATGGACATCACGTCCCTGCCTCCCTACCGCGTCCTTGAAATGGCGACAAAAAACGGAGCCGAGGCGCTGGGTTTCCCTCAGATCGGAACCATCGAACCGGGGAAGGAAGCGGACATCATCATCGTCGACATCCACAGCCCCCACATGACGCCGTTGAACGATCCGTTCTCCGCTCTGGTGTATGCCGCTCAGGCAAGTGACGTGGATACGGTATTCTGCCAGGGGAAGTTGGTGATGGAACACCGGCGCATCCTTGGGATCGATATGGAAGAAACCATGCGAAAGACCAATGAGATCTGGGAAAACATCAAGACCCGATAGACTGAGGTCAAAATTTTTTATGTTTCACAAAAACGCAATCATCATCGATGTGGTTGCGTTTTTTGTAAGTCAATCCTGTTCGCCATATGCAAAAAACGCAGAATCATCCCCATTGCAAAAAAACCTTGGGGAAAATCACTCTTTACCCGTCGTTCCGTTTCTCTTATACTTCATGCATATTTTTGTATTTTTATACAAAAGTCAGGAGTACCCAAATGCATGAGACAACACAGAAGATCATCAACAACATGATCCAAAAGGATCCACACCAGCCCGAATTCCAGCAGGCTGTCGTCACTTTTATGAATTCGATCGACAAAGTGGTCGACGACATGCCGCAGATCGTCTATCACAAAATCCTCGACCGGATCGTCGAACCGGAACGCATCGTCATGTTCCGTGTCCCCTGGATCGACGATGACGGAGTCCTCCAACTGAACCGGGGATTTCGCATCCAGATGAACAGCGCGATCGGCCCGTACAAGGGAGGGCTTCGATTTCACCCGTCGGTGAATCTCTCCATCCTGAAATTCCTTGCCTTCGAGCAGACTTTCAAGAACAGTCTGACGGGACTTCCCATGGGGGGAGCGAAAGGAGGCGCAGATTTCGACCCGAAAGGCAAAAGCGAAGGGGAAGTGATGCGATTCTGCCAAAGCTTCATGTCCGAACTGTTCCGGCACATCGGAGCTGACACCGACGTACCCGCCGGCGATATTGGCGTAGGAGGACGTGAAGTCGGATATATGTTCGGCGAATACAAACGGCTCACCAATACGTTCACCGGCGTACTCACGGGGAAAGGCCCCAGTTTCGGAGGATCAAACATCCGGCCTGAAGCAACAGGCTACGGGCTGGTGTACATCGCCCAAGCGGTACTCGAAGGGGAAGGCATGTCGTTGGAGGGAAAAACCTGCCTGGTCTCCGGCAGCGGAAACGTCGCGCAGTACACTACGGAAAAGTTGCTCCAACTTGGGGCGAAGGTAGTCACGCTTTCCGACTCCAGCGGCGTGTTGATCGACCCTGAGGGAATCGATGCCGACAAACTCGCGTTCGTGAAAACACTGAAAAACGTCAAGCGCGGAAGAATCCAGGAATACGCGGAACATTTCCCCAAATGCACCTACATCCCCCACGACGGAAAGGCGACAAGCAACCCCCTGTGGGATGTCAAGGCGGACTATGCGTTTCCCGCGGCGACGCAGAACGAAATCAACAAAGAAGATGCCGGCCATCTGGCAAAAAACGGCGTAAAACTCGTTGCGGAGGGTGCAAACATGCCCTCCACCATCGAGGCGCAACAAGTGTACCGCGAAAAAGGCATCCTTCACATCCCATCCAAAGCGGCGAATGCCGGAGGTGTCGCAGTCTCCGGCTTGGAAATGAGCCAGAATAGCGAGAGGCTCTCCTGGAGCAGGGACGAGGTTGACCAAAGGCTCAGACATATCATGCGGGACATTTACAAGAACATGAGCGAATGTGCCGTGAAGTATTCGGCAAAGAACAACTTCGTGGACGGTGCGAACATTGCGGCATTTCTCAAGGTCTCTGATGCGATGCTCGCCCAAGGGTATGTATAAGACGACAAAAGCCTGGTCGTGGACCAGGCTTTCTCGTTATGCCCGTGCGAAAGAAGACGGATCGTGACGATCCGTCTTCCCTTTGTCATTTCACCAGTACGCGGAAGAAGCGTTTTTTGCCGGCCCGGAGAATCAATTCCCCTCGTTCGTCAAGCCAAGACGCATCGATGACGGTCTTCGGATCATCAACCTTTCTTCCGTTGATCGACGCCCCACCGCCCAGTACAAGGCGTCTTGCCTCGCCGTTGGTGTCGGCCAAATCGGTTGCCGAAAACAACTCCAACACCGGATAGCCGGAATCAAGCTTCGCTTTCTCTACGGTGATGTTCTTCATTCCGTCCCTGCTGGCTTCCCCCCCCATGGAAAAGACCGCCCTTGCGGCCTCACGCACTTTGTCGGCCTCCTCCCGTCCGTGCACGATTTTCGTCTGCTCGTAGGCGAGTCGTTCCTTGGCGTCGTTGATGTTTAGGTTCGGATGGTCATACTCGGCGATTTCGTCCAGAGGCATGAAGGTGAACAGTTTCATGAAACGGATGACATCGGCATCGGCGACATTCCTCCAGTACTGGTAATAATCGTAGACCGGGTACATTTTCTTGTCGAGGAATACGGCCCCGCTCTCGCTCTTTCCCATCTTCTTACCGTCCGCGCGCATAATCAAGTTGAACGTCAACCCATAACATTGCGGTCCGTTCAGACGCCTGATCAAGTCGATCCCTGCGGTGATGTTGCCCCACTGGTCGGCACCGCCAAGCTGTAACCTGCACCCTTCGTTCTTGTTGAGCACATAAAAATCATAACTCTGCAGGAGTTGGTAGTTGAATTCGATGAAAGAAAGCCCCCGCTCCAAGCGCTGTTTCGTCCCTTCGTAAGAGAGCATCTTGTTTACGGAGAAATACTGCCCAATGTCTCTGAGAAACTGGATGTAGTTCAGATTGACAAGCCAATCGGCGTTGTTCAGCATCCTCCCCTTTCCTGTGCCGTCCGCCGGATGGTCGGAAAAATCCACCACCGTCCCCAATTGGGCCTTAATATGTGCGCAATTGTCGCGGAGCTGCTCCAACGTCAACATTTTTCGCATTTCCGTCTTGCCGGAAGGATCCCCGATCAACCCGGTCCCCCCACCCACCAACGCGATGGGGTTGTGCCCGGCACGCTGCAGATGATGCATGGCGAAGAACGGCACCATATGCCCGATGTGAAGAGAAGGACCCGTCGGATCCACACCGACATAGAAGGTCACCTTTTCCTTGTCCATCAGATCGGACAACCCGTCCATGTCCGTACAATCCTTGATGAAGCCCCGATCCTGGAGCGTCTGTAATGCTTGATTCATCGTCACACCCTTTTGTATGCCGCATCCGCTTTCGCGACTTCGGCGGGAATATCCTCGATCCTGATCCGCTTCTGTTCCATGCTGTCGCGATAGCGGATCGTCACAGTATTGTCCTTCAGCGTATCGTAGTCGACGGTGACGCAGTACGGCGTGCCGACTTCGTCCTGACGGCGGTACCTGCGCCCGATCGCTCCACTTACGTCGTAATCGGTGACAAAATAGTGACGCAGATCATGCTCCAGCTTGCTGGCGTACTCGGCGAGACCATCCTTCTTCTGGAGCGGCAACACCGCTACTTTGATCGGGGCGATGGCAGGATGAAGATGCAACACAACGCGGGTATCGTCCTTAAGTTGCTGCTCTTCATAGGCATCGCTCAACACCATCAGAACGTTGCGGGTGAGACCGGCCGACGTTTCCACAATGTAGGGAATGTACTTTTCATTCGTCATCGGATCGAGATAGTTCATATCCTTCCCGCTGAACTTCTGGTGTTGGGTAAGATCGTAATCGGTACGATCGTGGACGCCTTCCAACTCCTGCCATCCCATCGGGAACAGATACTGAATGTCATAAGCGTCCTTTGCATAGAATGCCAGTTCGTCGGGGCCGTGTTGATGCCAACGCAGATGATCGACTCTGATGCCCATTTTCCCATAGAACGCCATGCGTTGCTCCCTCCAGTACGGGAACCACGTATCGTCCGTACCAGGCTTGCAGAACCACTGCATCTCCATTTGCTCAAACTCGCAGGAACGGAAGATGAAGTTTTTCGTCGTGATCTCGTTGCGGAACGATTTGCCGACCTGGGCGATACCGAACGGAACCTTCATTCTTGCGCTGGTCACTACGTTCTTGAAATTCACATAGATGCCCTGCGCGGTCTCCGGCCTGAGGTATACCGTGCTGGCGTCGTCGGCGGTCGGACCGATATGCGTTACGAACATCAGGTTGAAATTTCTCGGTTCGGTGAAACTCCCTTTGTTTCCACAGTTCGGGCAGGGGCCTTTGAGATCAATCTGATCGGCTCGGAAACGAGCGTGACACACCTTGCAGTCGACCATGGGATCGGTGAAGTTGCTCACGTGACCGGAAGCCTTCCACACCTGGCTGTTCATCAGAATGGATGCGTCGATCCCCACGATGTCATCGTGGATCTGGGTCATCTCGCGCCACCAAAAATCCCTGATGTTGTTTTTCAGATTCACTCCGAGAGGACCATAGTCATAGGCGCCATTGAGCCCTCCATAAATCTCGCTTGACGGGAAGATAAACCCTCTCCGTTTGCAAAGCGATACGATTTTGTCCAATGTTACTTCCGCCATACCAAACCTCTCTTTACTTTTTCAGGAACGCCAATGCGTTTCCGAGTCTTGCAAATGTTTTCTCTTGCCCAAGCAAGCGAATCGAATCAAACAGCGGCAGGCTGATTTGGCTACCGGTGATGGCAACCCTGATGGGCATGAAAACGCCATTGACCTTCACGCCCAGCTCCGTTGCAAGATCCGATAGTCCGGCCTCGATCTCCTCGTCCGCCCTGCCGGTTCTCAGTCCTTGCTCCAGAATCGTTGCGCCTCTTTCGAGCGCTGTCGTCGTAACGGCAAGATCGACGCCCTTTCCGCAGAACGTCTCCTTGTCCGGATAGCTGATGTCGGTGAACAGGAAGCGGGACAGCTCCACCACATCGGAGAGTACTTTCATCCGCTCCTTGACCACCGGCGTGAGAATATCCAACTTGTGTCTCTGTTCGTCGGTGGGAGGATTAGAGAAGAATCCGGCTTTCTCAAGATACGGGACAAGAAGCCCCTTAAGGCGTTCTTCATCGCACATGCGGATATACTGCCCGTTGAACCAATCCAATTTCTTGTAATCGAAAATGCCCGGCGCTTTGTTGATCTTCTCAAGACTGAACACCTTCTCCAGTTCTTCCTTGGAGAAGAATTCCTTTTGTCCGTCGTACGACCATCCCACCAAGCTGACATAATTCGTCAACGCCTCGGGAAGATATCCCTTCTCGCGGAAATCCCGTACGGAAGTCGAACCGTGGCGTTTGGACAGTTTCTGCCCGTCCTTGCCCATGACCATCGGAAGATGGCAGTAGATGGGCGGCTCCCACCCGAAGGCCTGATACAATAGGATATGAAGCGGTCCGGAAGGAATCCATTCCTGAGCCCGCATGATGTGGGTGATGCCCATCAAATGGTCGTCGATCACATTGGCGAGATGATACGTAGGGAATCCGTCGCTTTTCAACAGGATGGGATCGGGGGAAACATCCCTGTTTCTGCGGGTGATGTCGCCCATCAACACATCATGGAACGTCGTTTTCCCTTCGGTGGGAACGATCAGACGAATGACCGGTTTGATGCCCTTGGCGATCGCCTCTTCCCTTTCCTCATCGGAAATATGAAGACAATGGCGGTCATATCCCTGATATTCGCTGTGACTCGCCGCCTGCTCTTGGCGAAGCGTCTCCAGACGTTCGGGCGTACAATAGCAATAGTACGCCTTTCCCATATCGACCAACATTTTCGCGTATTTCTGATAAACCGCTGTCCGTTCGCTCTGCACGTACGGGCCGTACGGACCGCCGACGACGGGACCTTCATCCCACGTGATGCCAAGCCACGCTAACGTGTCGTACAAATCCTGCAACGAAGCGTCCGAATATCGCTCGCGGTCGGTGTCTTCGATGCGCAGAATGAATTTTCCCCCGTTTGCGCGGGCGAAGAAATAATTAAACAACGCCGTCCGAATCCCTCCGATGTGCTGCAGACCGGTTGGGGAAGGCGCATACCTCACACGAACTTCCATCTTGGGAAATCTCCTTCACCTTGTGAGGTAGTTGTATCCGAAAAACACTCTTAAGGCAACAACGACGACGCCATTATGCGGTGAACCACTTCACAATCGCCTGCATCCCATCGTCTTGGGATTGCTGATCCTTGTCATAGGGAATCAAATGGGTCGCCCCGGGAAGATGGACATGCTTGTTGTCCCCAAACGGTTTACCTGCCACCATCGGACCGACGCATTGGTCGACTGCGGCATCTCGCCCTCCGGTGAGCACCAAAGTGTCCGCCCTGACGCTTGCGAGAGCAGTAATCGCCATACGCGAGAGTTCCTTTAACTGCCATACTTTCCGCGGAAACAGATACGACCAGTATTGGCTCCCCAGATAGGGATCGTCGTCGGGATCCCCTTCGTAAAGGAAATGATATTCCGCATCGCGTTTCCAATCGACCTTGATCTCCTTGGGAAAGAATACCTGAGCGATCTCCAGTTTGAGTTTTTCCCGTTTGGTGGACAGCGATTTCATTACCAACGCCGGAGCGAGAAGCGCCATTCTTTTCACCTCGGAATGTCTGGATGCAAGCAAAATCGCAATATCCCCGCCCATCGAATGCCCGACGAGATACACCTTACGATATCGGGAAGCAATATCCTGATAGGCGTTCTCCGCGGTGCCGAGCCAGTCCTTGGCGTTCGTTCTTTGAAAATCCTGTTTGCTGGTTCCGTGTCCGGGATAACGAACCGCATAGCAATCCATGCCGGCCTCGTACAGGTCGATGCCGGGCCGAATCAATTCCCCGGGATAGCCGGTATACCCATGACACAACAGGACGGCGATTCCACCGGGAGTCTGATGAATCATCTTCCACGGACGAGCGCATTTACGTACCGGACTTTCATCTTGATAAAACCCCCGTGTCCAATCGGGAACATCATAGGAAATATGCATAGCATCCTCCTCACCACGGTTGCTTCAGCAGGTTGAGAAGGTCGATCCTGCTCCGTACCTTGGTCTTAGCGAAAATGTTCGCCACGTGGTTGTTCACCGTATTGACGCTGATGTCCAACTCGGCGGCAATCTCCTTGTTGGTGAACCCCCGGGAAATCAAGCGGATGATAGCGAACTCACGCTCAGTAATATGATACTCAGAAAGATCCTGCAAGGAAAGTTCCTTGTTTTTACCCGCCTTCGCATCCCTCCCTGTCTTGGAGAAATAGACGAACAGGTAACTCATCACGGTGATGGAGAACGCGAGAAAATAAATGCCATACATCAACGTACGGATTTTGGGGAAAATCAACGTCGCGCCGATGGCAGGCAACATGGCGACACTGACGATCATAATGGTAATGCACACGGCCCTGACGTCTTTTTCTTCGATCGAATTGAGATTCTTCGTCAATACGATCAGGCAGAATGAAAGCACGACGACGAACAGCACCTCCATCAGATTGGAATACGCCAGTCTCGGCCAGATGATGTTCAGAATCCCCGCGACCAAGTACACGCTGGAAAGCGTGAAGAAAAACGCCTTATAGGGATTCTTCCACGGATGCCCGATGACCCACGTGATAAAATACGGAATGAACGAGACGAGAAACACTACGTTCGCCGTGATGGTCGACTGGATGATGATCGAGACGATCCGTTTGGCGACGATGCTTTTCATGAACACGCTGGCGATCATCCGAAGCGCGGAAAGCATCATGCCCCCCATCAAGCTGGAGACGCAGACGATAAACAGCTGTGTCCACGAATGCGGTTTCTGAATTTGGTATACAACCGCCAATGCCAGGGTCATGCACCCCATGGCAAAGGCGAGCATATAAATGAACAACGTAACACCACTCACGGGACTACTTCAGTTGTCTCTGGTTGTGGGTGATATCCGCCTGCCCGCAAATCCTTGAGATATCGTTGATCAAGGGAATCATGTTGGTCGCCGAAAGGCCAGTCTCCCGTTCGGCCATCATATTGTACATGCTGGCGTTGTTTGCCGCTTTCGTTTTGTCAGGGAACAGGGAAAGATGCAACGTCAGTCCATCGGTAAGGAAGTATTCCGGAGTTTCCTTGAAATTCGGAATCAAGCTTCCCAACGCAGTCTCGAACACCTTCGCATCCGTGACAATGCCGCGCGGCGTTTGGAAATGAAGCAGATACCACAGGCTCTGGTTCGGGTTGTTCCATGCAAGACCGACCTTTTTCCGTTGCGCCAATGGCATCGCCTCCTTCACATCCGAGACCTTAAGATTCAGATCGGCAAAATCAAAGACCGCCCACGCGACCGTAAAGCCGCCATGATTGCGCCGTCTGGCCGTCTTGTTGATGAAATCATCAAGATTTTTCGCGGATGCTTCACATTGTACGTTCATGTTGGAAAAACGGCAGTCTTTCCGCATCTGGGAAAAATACAACGCATTCGCTTGGTTCGACGTGACGATCAGAATGGTGCTGAGGGGATTTTTCGTTACTTTCTTTCGTGCCATAATCATACCTCCTTGCCTTTCTGCGCATCAACGAAATTGAACTCGCTCAACAAAGGAAGCGCACCGAATGCGCCGGTCATGTATTGGGCGGATGTCTTGTCCTTGCTGCGAGAGTATTTATAGTTGGCAAGCGAATAATAGACGGTCGCGCTCTCGCTGTTTTTTTCCGCGAAGTACACGCCGTCACGACGCATCAAGCCCGGACGAAGAAGGCTCGGATTGCAATCGACGACCAGCATCTGAGAACCGAAATTCCTATCGCATTCCTCAAAAATTTCCACGACATGACACAGTACGTTCGGATGCAGAAGCATACCGAAATCATCAATGACCAGCGTACGCCCTTTGGTAAAACTTTCGAAAAAAGCAACTCCCATCAAGCACAACCTGCGTAGCGAGAGGCTTTCCGTACTGAAATACGAGGCATAGTGCTGGGTCACGTTGGTATGGATGAAAATTACCCTGTCATCCTTGATGCGGATGTCCCGAATGTCCGTAATGTCCATGCTCCAGAGGAAATTCTTCAACTGCACGACCCAGTCGGGATGCTCGGACAACTGTTCGACCAGATATTTCTCACTCGCCTGGGAAACGCCCATCGGCAAGAGGTTGAGCTTCACGTCGATCCAGTCGTACAACTTCGAACAAGTCTCTCCGCCTTTACGGGCGGCGGCGCCGAGAAAAGAATGCATCCCGTCGATTTTCCCGACAAGCCGTTTTTTCTCACCCCGGTACATCTTGCCCCACCGATACCGGTAGGTCAACTTCCCCGAGTCGACGAGCAACGCGGCATCATCGACTTTCCGCTCGAACATCAATTTCTTTGACCGTCCAATGATATGATAAAGGCTTTCCTCGTAGATCCGATTGTTGTCAGCGACCAGTTTGTACTGGGCGATGACTGAATCGTCGTTTCCCGTT
>JBAXYP010000020.1:0-13026 GCA_041670725.1 Sphaerochaetaceae bacterium | reverse complement strand
TTTTTCCCATAAAAAACGAAGGGAGACCGCTCAGATCGCAGGCGACAATCGTTCGATATCCGGCCTTTGTCCATTCCTCGAGTTTTGCCTTCGCATACGTCTCCGTCTGTTCATCCAATCGTTGGCTGTGCGCATATGCGTTTGCGACCTCCGGCTTCTCCCCTTCATAGACGAACAACACGTCATCGCCCTGCAATCGAGGGTATCCGTCGTCGCGAAAGGCGTGCAGCGTGGCCGAAGTAAGATCCGTATCACGTCCCATCCCGATGAAGATGCCGGGAGGAAGCTCGCCCTTCCCAATTCGGTAGTCCGCAACGACATTCGTCACGGCAGGTGAAAAAAGCACCCATCTTCCCTTCACACGGGAAAGGAGAGAAATCGCCTGATCCCTCGTCTCGGGAAGTCTGTCCCACCGTTCTATTCTGACCCTGATTCCCTTGAACAGAAGCTCCCGTCCCAAATCATCCTGTACTTGGGCAAGACTGCTTTCGGCATAGACGGGATCGGTCACCACCGTGAGGGCGGGAGAGAGAAAATACCCGACCCCGCAGACAATGACGAGAAGCAACACGACGATGGGCAAGACGGTGCGAATACGCATGAGGGTACTGTAGCATATTTCTCAAGGGAAAGTAACACGGGACTCTGTTGACCATACCACCGGAAAAAGCTAGATTAACTGAAGAAATGAATACCTTTTACAGGAAAGGAGCGATCTAATGGTTTCGTACAAGGAACTCGGTCTGGTAAACACCAGAGAACTGTTTGCGAAAGCGGTGAAAGGCGGTTATGCCATTCCCGCGTATAACTTCAACAATATGGAGCAGATGCAGGCCATCATTCAGGCGTGCGTCGAGACCCGTTCGCCGGTTATTCTTCAGGTGTCCAAGGGCGCGAGAGATTACGCCAACATCAATATCCTGCGGAATATGGCTCGCGGTGCGACGGAATATGCCAAGGAACTTGGCTACAGCATCCCCATCGTCCTGCATCTTGATCATGGCGACAGCTTCGAAACTGCGAAACAGTGCATCGACAATGGATTTTCGTCCGTTATGATCGATGGTTCCTCCCTTCCCTTTGAAGAAAACATCGCCGTCACCAAGAAGGTCGTCGACTATGCCCACAAATACGATGTCACCGTGGAAGGCGAACTTGGCGTCCTCGCGGGCATCGAGGACGAAGTATCCGCAGGGGCAAGTCATTACACCCGTCCTGAGGACGTCGAGGAATTCGTCAAGAAGACCGGCGTCGATTCGCTGGCCATTTCCATCGGTACCAGCCATGGCGCTTGCAAGTTCAAACCCGAGCAGTGCACCCGCAACGCCGACGGCATTCTGATCCCTCCTCCGCTCCGCTTTGATATTCTGGCAGAAGTCGAGAGACGGTTACCCGGTTTCCCCATCGTCCTGCATGGTTCCTCCTCCGTCCCGCCCGAATACGTGAAGATGATCAACCAATACGGCGGCAAGCTGAAGGACAATGTCGGCATTCCCGAAGAACAGCTTCGCAAGGCGGCGAAGACCAACGTCTGCAAGATCAACATCGACAGCGACGGCCGACTCGCTATGACGGCCATCATTCGCAAGACGTTCTACGAACATCCGGAAGTATTCGATCCGCGCAAGTACCTTGGACCCGCTCGGGACGAACTGAAGAAGATGTATATGCACAAGAACAAGGACGTCCTCGGCTCCGCTGGGAAAGCGTGAGCGTATTCCGTTTTGTCCAAAACACCGCCAGGCATACGTCTGACGGTGTTTTTGTGTTCTGTTGAAGAACAATACTTTGACACGCAAAAGCCCATATGGTATAGTTGGAGACAGCTTTTGCTTCACAAACGCTTGAAAAACTAAAGTGCTTTTCCCACGAAAACACAAGGAGATCGATTGGCTACAAAAGATTTACGGATCAACAGACAGATCCGCGCAAAGGAAGTGTTCGTCATTGATGCGAACGGAAACCAGAAAGGAATCATGAGCGTTCCCGATGCCGTTCGGTTCGCCGAAGAGGAAGGACTCGATTTGGTGGAAGTGTCCCCCACCGCAAATCCTCCGGTCTGCAGGATTCTGGATTACGGAAAATACCGTTACGAACAGGAGAAACGACTCCGCGACGTAAAAAAGAACCAAACGACCATCAAGATCAAGGAAATCCGGATGCAACCGAAAATCGAAAAGCATGACATTGAAAC
Organism: Sphaerochaetaceae bacterium; assembly: GCA_041670725.1. Taxonomy (GTDB): domain Bacteria; phylum Spirochaetota; class Spirochaetia; order Sphaerochaetales; family Sphaerochaetaceae; genus RUG023. The sequence goes on along the minus strand of JBAXYP010000020.1, from coordinate 10,832 downwards.
GAAAGGCAAGTTCATAGCCGATTTTCTGTCCCAAGGCAACAAAGTGAAGATTTCCATTCGATTCCGTGGCAGGGAGATGGCCCATACGGACTTGGGAAAAGATACGTTGAACAAGATACTTGAAAATCTCACCGCGAATGGTGTAGAGTTCAATCTCGATCGACCGCCGCTTATGGAAGGCAAGATGATGTCCATTATGGTCAGTCCAAGAAACGCGAAGGGACAGCAGGCAAAGACACAAGCGCAGACGAACCAGAAGACGTAATCCACAGCCGAGAGGTTTGGGATATATCCGTTGTTCAGGGGTTCTTGTTCCTGACGACGTGGAAGGAAGGGTAATATGCCAAAAATGAAAACAAGAAAATCCGTCGCCAAAAGGTTTCGGATCACCGGGACTGGCAAGGTCCGCTATAAAAAAGCGAATCTTCGCCATATTCTCACCAAGAAAAGCCGCAAACGCAAGAGCGACCTGCGCAAGCAGGGGTACTTGACCGCAAAGCCGATGATCAAGTCTGTCAAGACGATGATGCCATGGGCGTAGGAGGCAAACGATGAGAGCAGTCGACGGAACCAAACACAAGAATCGAAGAAAGAAAGTACTGGATCTCGCCAAAGGCTATTGGGGGCGCAGAAGCACCAACTGGCGTGTGGCGAAGGATGCTGTTGCGAAAGCCGGCAAGTATGCGTATCGGGGACGCAAAGAGAAGAAACGGGATTTCCGTAAACTCTGGATTGCGAGAATCAACGCTGCGGTACGCGCCGAGGGATTGAACTATTCTCAGTTTATGCACGGTCTGAATTTGGCCCACATCGAACTGAACAGAAAAGCAATTTCCAACATGGCGATCGAAGACAAGCAGGCGTTCTCCGCGTTGGTTACCCAAGCGAAAGCGGCGTTGGAGAGCTAATCAAAGGACAAAACAATGTCGGTGATTGACACAGTGCAGTTGTTGGAACAGAGGACGCAAAAAGCGGCAAGTCTTATCGCCATGCTTCGGAAGGAAAAGGCGGATCTGCAGGAACAATTACAAGAAGCGCAGAGCCGTCCGGTTGTCGCTCCCGAAACTGTGGAGAAGCTACAGCAAGCGAATACGCAGATCCAAACCCTTCAAGGGCAGGTGACTGCGTCCGAGGATCTTGTCAAGCAACTTCAGCAGCAATTGTCCGAGTCGAAGCGTCAGATCGATGAACTTCAACAACATCTGCAATTGGCAACCACCCACAACGAGGAACTTCAGTCCTATATCGGCAAGTACGAGGAGAGCAGCAAGCTCATCGAGGAAAGCATCGCCAAGTCGCTGGATACGCTTTCCGGCGTCGAGGGGTTGGATGAGGTTCCTTTGGAGGCGATTTCAAACAAAGAACTCGAAGCGGCGGACGACTTCACCAGTGGCGGAGCCCTCTCCGGCGAGCAAGTCGACGAATCTGACCTCTGATCCTTTTTCTTGGATTTATGTGACCTGCCATATTGCTGTGGCAGGTTTTTTTATCGAACGGGATCGCCTCCGGCATTAGGAAGCCGGAAGAACCGGTACGCCCCACGACCTTCTTCCCCGTTTGTTTTCCCCCTACCCCCTTTATCATTTGGGATTTCTTGTGTACCATATGGATAACCTGCGGTAGCCACCGGAGCAAATAGTCTCTTGGCGCAAATTTTAGCAGAGGGTCTCGGAATAGCTGACCTGCATTGCCTTCGCCTTCGGGTTATAAGAAGACAGAATCGTCAGCACCAAGTCACCCACTTGAACCTTAGGTTCAAGAGCTTCTTCGGAAGCGGCGCCGCAGGCCTTTTTTTCTACGAGAAGGACCAACAAGCATGACAAACAACGCTACGCTGAAGGATATTGTTTTCATCACGCTTCCTGAAAGCATGGAAAGAGAAATCAACGGATTCAGAATTGATCCGGCAAGAAGGCTTCCCGTCCAACTTCCCGAAGGACAGGCATCCATCGACGATTCGAGCGAAGTCACCATCGAAATGATCATCAGCGGCATGCTGAAACTCATTGCATGGAAACAAGAAGATCCCAACTACGACTATTACAGGGCATTTGTTCTTGCGGCGGAACCCGATGTGGTGGAGCAACTGAACCTCGCCGCGATCGCACAGGAAAAACAGGGGCATCTGGAATTCGCCGAGGAACTCTTCCTCACTGTGTGCCACCTTTCCCCGCAAAGTGCAACGTTCATCAATCTGGCGACCCTATACAGCGAAAGAGCGGCAAAGGATGAGACCAAGGGAACCGCGTACGACCTGTACGCCCAGAAGGCGCTCGACACATTGCTGGAAGGGTTAAAACAGTTTCCCAAGGATCCAGATTTGTTATGTGAAGCTGGATATTTTCATTTATATCAAGGAAATACCGAAGCAACGCAGTCTTTCTTCGAACAATACCTTCAGGTTGCACCCCAAGGGGAAAAACGAACGAAGGTTGAGAAGGTATACGCCGACATCACAAGGAAAATCACCAACGATACAGCCTTGCTGAGCGCCTACGACAAAATCCAGATGGGAGAAGAGGATAAGGCGATCGAAGCGCTCGACACCTATATCGGGAAAAATCCCTCCGTTTGGAACGCATATTTTCTCAAAGGTTGGGCACTTCGGCGACTGGAATCGTTTGACGAAGCAAAAACGGCGTTCCTCAAATGCCTCTCCCTTGGAGAACGGGACGCCGACATCTACAACGAGCTTTCGCTGTGCGAGTTCTCTCTGGGGAATAAAGAACTGGCGAAAACTTATCTGGACACGGCGGTAGATCTTGACGATACGAATCTCACCTATCTCTCCAATCTTGCATATCTTCATCTTAAGGATCAGGAATACACGGAGGCCAGACGGCTGTTGGAAAAGGCCAGATCCATTGATGGGGAAGATCCGTTGATCAAGCAATTAATGAAGGATTATGCCGCACAAACGGGCGACAGCCTTGGAGAGACGCCTGTTACCGAACAGGTCGTGGACGATGATACGCTCCGGAAAGCGGTGAAAAAGCAAGACGCAAAAGAAGCGATGCATGATTTTTCCGCTCACCGCGAAGATATGGAAGAAGCTGATGACGAGTGTGAATGCCACCATCATCACGACGAGGGATAAATATGACTATCAGTTCAAAAAGTCCTGTGGAAACTCTGGAAATAGGACGGAGGATCGGTGCGAAATGCAAACCGGGAACGGTGATCAGCCTGCGGGGAAGCCTTGGAGCGGGCAAGACGGTCATCGCGAAAGGCGTTGCCGAAGCGCTCGGCGTTGCCGAAGCGATCGTCAGCCCCACTTTCACTCTGATCCAGGAATACCAAGGGAAAACCCTGAGAATGTACCACATGGATTTGTACCGGCTTTCCGGTACTGACGAATTCGAAATGATCGGTGGGGAGGAGATGCTGTACGGCAAAGCCGTCACACTGATCGAATGGAGCGAGAAAATCCAGCAGATGTTGCCCAAGCAGACGGTATACATCAATCTGGAGATCAAGCCAAACCAAGACAGGATCATCACGATCGAAGGTATGGAACTATGAACATCCTGACTGTGGACACTGCAACCGAGACGATGCGTCTCGGACTTGCCGTCGGTGACGAAAACGATCCGATGAATCTTTTCTGTGAACGGATGCTGCTTTCCAGCGGCATGCATTCCGAGCACCTTGTGCCGGAAATAATCGCCGTATGCACTCAGATGGGCCTCAAACCGGAAGAACTCAACCTTCTGGTATGCACCAGCGGACCAGGTTCTTTCACTGGGCTCAGGATCGGTATGAGCGCACTGAAAGGCATCGCACTCGCCGGTGATATCCCTCTGGTCTCCATCCCGACGATGGATGCGCTGAAGGAAGCCGTCGGTTTTTTCCCCGGAGCGATCGTCCCGGTAATCGACGCACGCAAAGCCAGATACTACAGCGCCATTTTTGCCGATGGAAAGCGAATATGTCCCGATCTTGACTGCGAGGGCGCGGAAGTTGCCGAGTTGTTGGAAGGATATGGATCCGCGTTGGTCACCGGAGCTGATGCCGTGGCATTCGCACCGTCCATTACGCCTTATTCGGGCCGTCTGATCGTCGATCCCATCCGTTACCGTTCCCTGACACAAAGCCTCGTGACTCTTGGCCTGAAGCGTTTTAGGGAAAAAGGTCCGGATGATATCGGTTGCGGACCGGAATACGTACGCCGTAGCGACGCCGAAATCGCGCTACAGGAGAAAATCAAGAAGCAACGGGAGGAAAGTCATGGAGCGTAAGGACATCATCATCATCGGGGGCGGGGTTGCAGGGATGAGTGCCGCAGGTTACGCGGCCCGGGCCGGACGCAGCGCCTTGGTTATGGAAAGTTTCGCCCCCGGTGGACAATGCATGTACATCGCCGACGTGGAGAATTATCCGGGACTGACGGAGTCCATTTCCGGTTACGAATTCGGAGAACGTTTCGAGAACCAGACGAAACGATTCGGCGCGGAGTTTCTCTCTGCGGAAGTAACTTCCGTACGTAAGGAAGGCAATCGCTTTCTTCTCAAGACAAACGAAGGAGAATGGGAAGCGAAGGCGGTCATCATCGCCACAGGAGCGAAGCACAGACAGCTGGATGTCCCTGGCGAGGAGCAATACCAAGGCAAAGGGGTATCCTATTGCGGTACCTGCGACGGGCCGTTGTTCCGCGGCAAACGGATTCTCGTCGTGGGAGGCGGAGATACCGCCCTGACTGATGCGCTGTACCTTTCCCAATTGACAAAAAACCTTACCATCTGCCATCGCAAGGATCGTTTCCGCGCCCAAGAAAACCTGATCGACCAAGTTAATTGCAAAAAGATTCCGACGATGATGGAAACCACCGTTTCCCAGATTCTCGGCGACGGGAAACATGTCACCGCGGTCGAGCTGACATCCGCGAAGGATGGATCGAAACGGCAAATGGAGGCGGACGGCGTGTTCATCTTCGTCGGCATGTTTCCTCAGACGGGATTTCTCGAAAAGAGTATATTGGATCGGGGAGGATACGTCGTTACGGATCGTAACATGCAAACCTCCATTCCAGGGTTGTTTGCCGCTGGCGACGTACGGGATACGCCGTTCAGACAATTGGTGACCGCCGCTTCGGATGGAGCGATCGCGGCGCATACGGCAAGCGAATACATCGACTACATCGACGGGCATCCTTATATCTGAGGCGATCGTGGGGACGTTTTTTTCGTGGGTTTCCCGACACAGGAAACTCATTCTGACATTGGTCTTCTCCATTACGGCGCTGTTTCTGGTTTTGGCACTTTCTTTGTCTATCGACACGAGTCTGGACGGTATGATCCCAGTCGACGAGCAAGTCGAAACCATCAAAAAAGAGGTATGGGGTGAGGACGATGGACAATGGCCGGAGAATGTCTATTTTCTCGTCGAAGGACAACACGTATTTGCCCCCGAGACCCTGACGGCAATCGACAATGTCCGTTCGCGCCTGAAAGAAATTCCGCAGATAGGCCCGGAAGTATCGCCGTTCACCTTCGCTACGGTGGAGAAAAAAGGGACCAGACTTGCCACCGTCCCGCTCTCCCCCCATCAGGGGAAGGCGTCGTGGACGGATGAGGAAGCCAGGACCTTCAAGGAACGAATCGCACGCGACGACATGATCAGGGGATTGGTCACTACGCCTGACGGAACGGGATTTCTCGTCTATTACAGCGCGCGGCGTTTCGGCGAATCACAATTGAAACTTGACAGGACGATCAGTGAGATCGTCCATACGCTCGACCCGTATTGTTCGGTAAAAGTACTCGGTTCGACGTTCTTTAGCGACAGGCTGAGCCATTATTTGACGAACAACCTGTTCGTTCTTCTTGGGCTGTGCCTGCTCGTCATCCTTCTTATCTATTACCTTTCCTTCAAGGCAAAACGTGCCGTTCTGATTCCTTTCAGCGTCTCTCTGATCGGCATCATCTGGACAGTCGGGACGATGCGCCTTCTCGGATACGAACTTACCATCGTATCAATCATCACGCCATGCATGGTCTTGATCCTCGGATCCTCCTACTCGATCCATGTGATCAGCGCCTACTACAACCAATATCGCGACAGCAGGAACACCCAGGACAAACAAAAAACCGTGGTGACGTCGATGCGGGGAATTATGCCGACGATCCTCGCGGCATGTCTGACGACCATCGTCGGATTTCTTAGTCTGCTCGTCACAAAAATCTCCGCGTTCAGGGAAATGGGAATCGCCGTTTCCCTTGGCATAGCTTACTGTGCGATCCTCTCTCTCACCTACATTCCCGCATGGCTTTCCACCATCTCGCCGCCCCGCAAGCACCAATTGAAAGTAATCAAGGAAGGAACCCTCTCCCGCATCGTCCTCGGCGCTTCAGACTTCGTCGTACGCCGATGGTACATAGGGCTTCTGGTGCTCGTCGCCATCTTTTGCTTTTTTCTGGGCAGCGTCGACAAAATCCCCGTCGAGACCGACTATATTTCCTATTTTCCAAAAAATGATCTCTATCTGAAAGACGCCCTGTACTTCTCCACCCGGATGGGCAGTACCGATCCCCACTACATTTCCTTGGCTGCACCGAAAGAAGAGACTCATTACTTCACCCGTCCGGACATACTGGGAAAAGTATATGCCTATGAACAGGCACTTCGCACGGATGACCCCGACATCGTGCACATCCTCTCGTTCAGTCAGTACGCTGCATTCTTCAACAACGTCTACGAAGGAAAACGCGAAATTCCCAAACGTGCCGGCATGATTCTTGCCCTTTCCAAGTACCTTGACGTCCTGCAAAACAAAATCGGAGGGAATACGGTCAGCATGTTGATGAACGAGGACGGTACGCGAATGACGATCGCCATTCGTTATTGGGACAGCAGGAATCGTACCATGCAGGATCTGGACAGCGCAAAAGCACTCAAGGAGGCGATTGCAAAAGATCGCAATCTTCTTCCCAAAGACGTCATCGTCAGCGACTGGGGAACGACGGCGGAGAATCTGAAGCTTGTAAATATCATTCAACATGACCAAATGGCATCCACCGTCATCTCGTTCGTTATGGTTTTCCTGATCGTCTGTCTGCTGTTTCATTCTCTGAAATACGGGCTCTCCTCGATGGTCCCCATCATGATCGGCGTGATGTGCAGTTATTGCATGATGTACTTGTTCCACATCCCGTTCGACGTTGTGACGATAATCTTCGGCTCGGTCACGGTCGGCACGGGCATTGACGACGCCATTCATTTTATGGTGCGGTTCCTCTCCCAGCGGAAGCGGCATCCCGCCCAGCCCTTTGCCGTCCAAGTGCAACATACCATTCTGGTCACCGGCCGCCCCATCATGCTGACATCCGTCAGTATCATCCTCGGCATGCTCGTACTGACATTCGCAAGTTACACGCCCATCCGGTATTTCGGGTTCCTTATGGCCATCGCATTGCTTTCCACGACACTTTCGACGATCTGCATCCTCCCCGGCATGATGGTGGCGTTCCATCAATTGGGGGAAAAGATGAAGGGAAGGAATTAAAATGAAAGGATTGTTTCTGTACGTCACCGCAGGCAAAGGCCACCAGACACCCGCTGACGCGCTCAGGGATGCGATGATCAGCATGGGATATGAAGCACAGTCACGTGACATGTTCGACTTGATGCAGGCTCCCCTGATCAAAAAACAGATTGAACGAAGCTGGAGAATGATGCTCCGCCACCCGAGCCAGGAACGGATCGGAGATTCGATGGCGGATACGAAATTCAGCGGCATGCTGATCACCCAGGGCATCAACTTGCTGCCAAAAATGAAGGATCGTTTCATTTCGTTTGTGCAAGAGTACAAACCCGACTTCATTCTGGGAACCCATTTCCTCATCGGTCCCCTGATCGCTCCGATCGTCCGCAAACACTTTTTTGACATTCCCGTCTATGGGTACGCTCCGGACATTTTCTACTATCCCGTCGCCGGCTCCAGCAAGTACCTGGATCGCGTCTTCGTCACTTCAACCGTGGGAAGGGATTGGTGCTACCACCTTGGATTTTCAGGAGCACAGGTCTCTCTCTGCCCGTTTCCGCTGAAGCAAGCAATTGAAACGTCAAAACCGCTTTCGGCGACGGAAGCAAGGGCGAAACTCGGATTGGACGACCGGTTTACCATTTTGATCAATCTCGGAGGAGAAGGAATCGGCAACACTCGTCTCGTCAGAATGCTCGCCAAACGACACTTCCCCTTCCAAGTCATCATTCTGGGATCAATGAGCAAGGACACAGAAAAACGGTATGCCAGGTTCCGAGGACAGTACCCGTCGTTCCCCTTGTACACCCCGGGATTTGTCACCGACATGCAGAACTGGTTGTGTGCGTGCGACATCCAGATCGGAAAGGCAGGAGCGAACGCCCAGATGGAAGCGCTGTATTACCACAAACCGTTCATCATCACCGAAATGCTCTATCCCGCGGAAAAAACCGCCGATTTTTTCGCACAGCACGAAGTCGGTTGGATTGAAAACAGTATACGCAGACAAGCGGACTTGCTTCAGCGGTACGCCACGGACAAAGCGTTCCGTCTCCACGTAGAGACAGAAATGAGGAACATTCCCATCGCGTTCGGCAGCAAACAGTTCGTCCGCCAAATCATCGGAGACGTACTCAAAGATGCAAATGATCGTCGTATCGATCGCTGAGAACTTTTCGGCAATAGGAATTCTGACCTTTGAGAATCTTCGATCCCCGTGTGATCTTGCATAGCGAAATATGATATTTCTTGGCGATGTCCCGTTGGGGCGTTCCCTGATACAATTCCTTCATCAAATTCCAACGAAGGGCAAAATCTTTCTGCTCCGCCGTGGTGAACAATTCGTCAAACAGCTTGTACATCTCATTCTCATTGGTCGTCTTTGCGAACAGACGGATGAGATCATCCATTGCATTTTCCATGAGGCACCTCACTTCGATACTATCTATAGGCACTCTTACGGTCAAGGATAGACCTTCCTGAACTCCTCGCACACCACCAGATCATCGTCCTTGATCCCAGGAAACGCCTGACGGTGCGCCTCCCTCCAGAAAGCGAGACTTGTCCCCCCCTCTCCTTCCTTTGCCGCATACGCCTCATCGACCGTTCCAAAAGGGACGACCGACACCTTCTCGTCAACGATGACACACACGGCTTCGCCTTTCGCATCAAGAACCACCGAATAATCACCCGCGACAGGAATGGGATCCCCGCTCCCCTTGTAGTCCGCATACAGGCTCGTCGTCGCCCTCTTGACGCCTTGCGCCGCCAGAAATGCAAGCCTATCCGTCTGCTCCCCCGTTTTTCCGAAGAACGCCCATGCCGTATAGGGAGCGACCCCCTGAGTCAGATAACCTCGCGCCGAACGCCACATTTCTTCCGCATTCATGCATCCAGTATAGCAGACCGGAGCCATGTCTGCTATGATGAAGACATGCGGTATTTCGACTTTCAGGGACTGAAGTTGTCCAACATAGCTTTGGGATGCGACCACTACGGAGAGACGGTCTCCGAGGAAAACGCCATTGCGAATCTCGATCTTTACCTCCAGAAAGGAGGAAACATTCTGGACACGGCTCGCGTTTACGGACAGGATAAACCGTTGGGCGTTTCCACAAGCGAAACGCTTCTGGGACGCTGGATGGGGAAAAACGATTCCAGAAACGAAGTGTTCCTCATCACCAAGGGATGCCATCCACTGAAAGAGGACACTCACCACAGCAGAATAAGCCGGAAAAATCTCATCGTCGATATAGAGGAAAGTCTGGAGGAGCTTCACACCGACCATGTGGATCTTTGGTTCTTCCATCGAGACAAGCCAGAAGCTCCGGCAGACGAGTTGATCGACATGGCGAACGAGGAAGTGTACGAGAAGGGATACGCCCGGTATCTGGGCGCATCCAATTGGTCGTGCGAACGAATCGAAGCGGCCAATGCATGGGCGGCGGCACATGGGAAGCAGGGATTTGCGATGAGCGAAATCCAGGCAAGTCTGGCTCATTGCGATGCTACATGGTGGGGCGACGACACGTTGCAATTCCTTACCAAGGACGCTGAGGCGTGGTATGAGAAGACCGGCATGCCGGTACTCGGATTCGCCAGTCAGGCAAAGGGGATCTTCTCAAAAATTCTTTCAGGAAACGAAGACGGGATATCGACTCGCGCACGAAAACGCTTCCTTTCCAAAGAGAACCTCGCCCTCGTCCCAAAAATCAAACGGCTTTGCGAAACCTACCACGCCTCTCCCGCAGCAGTCACGCTGGCGTATCTGACCAGCAAGAAGGCGCGCGTCGTCCCCATCGTGGGATGCTCGAATCCCGTTCAACTTGCGGACTCTCTCTCTCAACCCGAACTTCGGCTCAGTAGGGAAGAGATGGAAGCCCTGTCACATTAACGGTGAGAACAATCTGAGCAAAGACCGGAACAACCGGCGTACAAGTGAGGTACGGCGTACTTCGTCGAGTTTGACCTCGTGGGAAACCGCCAGCGTTCTTTTGACATCCTGCTCCACGTCTCCGACGACGGAAGAATGGTAAAATGCGACGCCGTTCTCAAAATTCAGGTAAAACGTGCGATAATCCATGTTGATCGTCCCGATGATGGCGACCTTGCCGTCACTGACGATCGTCTTGGCATGAATGAACCCCGGCGTGTACTCGTAAATCCGGACGCCGCACTCCATCAAGAGGCGGTAGTAGGAACGCGTCACGGCGAAGACATACCATTTGTCCGGAATGTGGGGAACAATGATACGCACGTCGACACCGCTTTGCGCCGCAATTCTCAGCACGGTAAGCATTTCGTTGTCCAGCGCGAGATACGGCGTGGTGATCCACACATACCGTTTGGCTAC
>JBAXYP010000019.1:0-13044 GCA_041670725.1 Sphaerochaetaceae bacterium | reverse complement strand
TGAAGTTCCATGTCCTGTTCTGCCGGCAGAAGTTCTTCAGGAAACGAAAATCCGCAACCTGCGAAAAGACAATGCGTCCAAAAGCAAAGTCTTCCGGTCCCATGAAGAACGATATCGCCCAAAGGGGGAGCGGACGCACAGAAATCTCCGCTTTTTCATAGATTTTTCATAAAGCCCTTTACAGTAAGTCATTTTTCTTGCTACCGTATTTGGTATGCTGGTGTTTGTGACGATCCTGTCGGTGGCGGGAAGCCTCGGGCTGTTTCTGTATGGCATGAAGCTTCTTTCCGAAGGGCTCCAGAAAACAGCAGGGGACAAGCTCAAGAACATCCTGAAGATGATGACGAAGAACCGTTTCGTCGCTGTCCTCACAGGCATTCTCATTACCGTTTTGGTCCAAAGTTCCTCGGCGACGACCGTTATGGTCGTATCCTTCGTCAACGCCGGTCTGATGTCGCTGGTGGAGTCCATAGGCGTAATCTTCGGAGCAAACATCGGCACGACGTTCACCGGCTGGATCGTCGCGATCCTCGGATTCAAGATGGACATCTCCCTGTTGGCTTTGGCGTCCATCGGCATCTCCGCGCCGATGTTGTTCTCCAAGAAGGGGAAAACACGGGAAAAAGCGGATGTGTTCCTCGGCTTTGGGATTCTTTTCCTCGGACTCCATTTCATGCAGACGTCGATTCCTGATTTGTCGGGCAACATGGAAGTCCTCAGCTGGCTTTCCAAGTTCAACAACGACAATCTTTTCAATATCCTTCTGTTCGTCCTCATCGGCACCGGCATCACCGTGATCGTCCAGTCTTCCGCCGCAACAATGGTCATGGTCCTGACGATGGCATACAACGGGTACCTTGGCGTCAACGCCGCCGCGGCATTGATCCTCGGCAGCAACATCGGTACCACCATCACGGCTTTTCTCGCTTCCATCGGGACCAGCACGGCGGCGAAACGTACCGCCATGGCACATATCATGTTCAACGTCATCGGCACGCTCGTCACCATAATCTTTTTCCGCCCAATGATGTACGTCTGCAACGTACTGACTCCGGGAAACATTTATACGATGACGGGGAAAGAACTCAACCAATCGCTTCCTACGTTTCTGGCCATGTTCCATACCTTGTTCAACCTGTTCAACACCTTGATCTTCTTCCCGTTCGTCAAGCCCTATGCGAAACTGATCGAGAAAATGGTACCGGATACCGCGGAATATGACGAGGGAACATACCACTTCCGCTATATCGGTACGACGCTCATCGACAGTCCCGAAGTATACATGCTGGTGATCAGAGACGAGATCAAGAAAATGGCCGACCTCGCCTGCAACATGTTCAGTCGCTACCGCAATGTCTTCAACACGAACGACGTGGATATGGACAATGAAGTCGCCATGATGAAAAAACAAGAGGAATATGCGGACCAGATGCAGGAACAGCTGTCAGATTTCTGCGTGCACTGCATTCAGGACAGCCAAACGCCGACCAATGCGTCCTCGCTGAACTGCTTGATCCGCGTCATGGACGAGTTGGAGAGCGTGACGGACAGTTGTTACAATCTGATCATCCTCAGTCAACGGCAGTTTCACCAAGGGTGGAAATTCGAGGAAGAAACCGCGAGGGAACTCCAAGGATTCGAAGAACTTGTCCAGGCGTTCCTCAACTACGTCCGAGACAGGATGGACAGAACGCTGACCAAAGCGGAAATGCAGAAAGCCAACGAGTTCGAGTTTCAGATCAACGAGTGGAGAAATCGCCTGAGTCAGACTGTCCAGGAAAAGCTATCCGACGGAAAAGCGGACGTAAAACAGGAACTTCTCGTTTTGGAGAAGATCAGGCACTTGGAGCATATCGGCGATTATTGCACGAACATCGCCGAGGCATACCATCAAGCGGTAAAACACACTCCGGTGCTGCAGCGCCGGAGCGCAGGCTAAAAGAGCACTGTCTCCACGTCCGTCATCCCGGAAAGTCCCGCATACGCGGAGACTATGGCTTTCCCGCGAGAGGCGATCTCACGCCCCATCGCATCCACTCGGGTGAAATCTTCCTTTAAGGCAAGGTTGCCGCTGGTTCCCTGACTGGTCCGGTTTTTCAACACGGCGACCTTGTCCTTCGGCTCCCTGACGGACTCAAGATCCAATCCCACCTCGCGATAGGCATCGCGGAACGGTTTTCCCTTGGATACTTCGTCGAAGACCGCGTCGGTCGCATACAGCGACGCCACGCATCCCGCTTCAAGTCGGTCGGGATGGACGATCAATCCGCCGACCATCTTCTCCATGATGGAGACAAGCATCCATGTCACGGACGTTCCGTCAAACAAAGGAGGTTTGGTATCTTGATAATCCCGGTTGTATCCGGAAGGAAGCGAACGAATAATCATTTTGACGGTCTGGGCGTCTCCGGCGACGACCGCGGCGCGACTGCGGGCAAGTTCCAACCCATCGGGGTTTTTCTTCTGCGGCATAATCGAGGAACCGGTGCACAGCTCCTTCGGCAAGGAAAAGTATCCGAGTTCGGGCAAAGAGAACAACATGAGATCCTGGGCGAGTTTGCTGATGGTGCTCGCCAGATACTCGCAGTGGTCAAGCAACATCCCTTCGAACAGCCCTCGGCTGGAAACGGCGTATAGCACGTTGTTCTGTACCTTTGAAAAGCCCAGCAAAGACGCGGTATAGGCACGATCCAAAGGAAGTGGTACGCCGTAACTCGCCGCCGCTCCCAACGGACTTTGGTCGAACAACCGCTCCAGATCGAGGAGAAGCGACGCTTCGTCCAACACCGTTTCTCCGTAGGAAGCCGCCCACAAACCCACGGATGAAGGCATGGCGATCTGCATATGGGTTCGGCCTGGCATCGGCGTGAATTCATAAGTCTTCGCAAACTGGAACAATTCCCTCGCAAACGCAAGGGAGGCATCGGCGAGCTTCAAGCTGAAATCACGCATCCACAATCTAAGGGCGACTTGCACTTGGTCATTCCGGCTTCTGCCGCTATGGATTTTTTTGCCGCATTCCCCATATCGGGAAACAAGATAGTTTTCGATGGCGGTGTGGCAATCTTCATCACTGCGTTGGATCGGGAATTCTCCCCTCTGTCTGAGAACGATGACTTCCCGCAATCCCTTCTGCAGATCCTCGCATTCCGCCTCGGTAAGCAAACCGATTTTCCCGATGGTCTTTGCATGAGCCATCGAAGCCAACGCATCGGCGATGACGAGATTCTGGTCGATCACGTAATCCTGCCCGACGGTAAAACGCTCCATTAATGCGTCGAGATCATAATCCTTTTGCCACAATTTCGGCATAAAAAAGCCTCCGCGGCAAGTGTAAAAGGTTTTCACTGCATGGTCAATTGAAGCAAGTCTTCTCCTATGCCGGTATCAGGGATATGCGATATTGCCTGTTCTTCATTCTTTCGCTTCTCCTCGTCTCCTGCACCGGATGCAATCTTGACATAAAACCGGTCGACCTGCTCTCGAAAATGGATGCCCGCATCCCCGTCCTCACCGCATCAATGATGCTCACTTCCCGGTCGGGAACCATTCTGTTTGACGAAGAAATAGGAACGATAGCGGAATTCGACGCCTCCCCCATTCCGTTGGCACAAGCGTCCCCCAACGGGACCACCATCACATTGGTGTTCCAACAATCGGTACAACCGGGGACATCGGTCACGGTAACGGGAAAAGTAAAAGACAAACGGGGGAACAGCAATCGTTTCTCCATCAAGCTTTGGGGGAAGAATGCATACCCGGCCGGCGTTCTGATCACTGAATTCACAACGAAGGGAACGGAGACTAATCCGGATAGGGTGGAGCTGTATGTCACCCGGTCAGGGAGTATGGGCGGCATTGTCGTTACAGACGGTTCGGACAGATACGTGTTTCCCGACAAAACGGTCTGGGCGGGAGAATATCTCGTGGTCCAATTTCAAAAAGGGAAAACGCTCCTTGAACATCACAGCGAGCAATTGGCGGGCCTTACCTCAAACAACGGATTGCTCTGGATTTGTTCGTCACCGGATTCCGATGGACAAATCCTTGACGCCGTGGCCTACAGCAACGGGGCGGCAACATATGAAGGATGGGGGAATGAAACCGTCCAGAACCGTGCTTCCTGGCTGGTTACCCAAGAAGCATGGACAAGCAAAACGAGCACGGACGCCATTCCCAGCGAACTGACGACCGCCACGCGTTCCTGTAACAGATGGGGGACACAGGACACCAACTCGAAGGACGACTGGTACATCACAACCCAGTCCCATGCAACGTTCGGAAAACCGAATTGGGAAGAAGTGTACGTACCTTAGAGATGTTGACTTACAAACGCATCCAACACGGCGACGGAAACAGCGCCGACTTTTTGATCGACGATTTCCCCATTCCTGAAGATCATCAGCGTCGGGATACTCGCCACGCCGTACTGGCTCGCGAGATCGCTGTTCTTGTCGACATCGATTTTCACGACGGACAGTTTCCCTTCGTACTTTTCGCTCATCTGCGCCACGGCGGGGGCGATCATCCTGCAAGGACCGCACCACGTGGCCCAAAAATCCACCAACACGGGCATTGGAGACCGCAACACTTCTTTTTCAAAATTCTCCATCGTTCCGACGATTTCACTCATATCGCCCTCCTGTTCGCCATCGTAAAACGAACGGCGCAAAAATAAAAGAGACCCGTACCATAACCATAGATCGTCATCCCTGCAAAACGCGTCGTACCGGAACTCCAAGCAACGCAGCCATCCGTTCCGCCATACTCCGCGTCACCGGTCGCTTCCCATGTTCCATAAAGGACAAATCACTGCCGCTCGTCCCAAGCATCTTAGCGAATTCCCGCTGTGATATTCCTTTCTGTTTTCGGATCGCAGCCACCCGAGCTCCACAAGCGAGAATCGGTTGATAGCTTTCTGATGAAGGAAACACAACATTTCTTACATCAGAACTCCCATTTAGGCCATCGTGATACAAATCTCCATCCGCCAAACCAAGAACCAGGATAGCCGACCGCACGTCATCGATGACAGAAAGAAAAGCCTGGCCGCCAAGCAGATAACACCAATAGGAGGCACGCCTGCCATCGACCAGCATTCCACTTTCCCGAGGATTATCCATCGTGGAAAGCCCCAAAAAGAACTTCCGGGCTTTTTCCATACCTTCCACCGAATCCCAAACCGTTTTGGTTACGTGGACATTCCAAGGACTTGCGATAACAAGATCCCGTAACGGTTCCTTCCCCTCAACGACGGCCTTGTACCACAAATCTCCCTGATAACCCAACGCAACGGAACCAAGATACAGCTCCACGGCACGCTGGACAAAAAACGTTTTGGTCAATCCCATCTGACGGGCAAGCGCATCCAACGCGTTGTGGATATCCCGTGGCAAACGGATCGTCATCGCCTCGCGCATCAGTCACCTCCCGAGCATATGCAACACATCCTCATATGTTACCGCCAAAAAACTTTGGAGACTGTGGAGCGGACACCCCAGCAACGTCTCGCGCGTCATTGGATCATCACCTATCATGCGAAACACCTGATCCATCATTTCTTTGAACGCGGGGAAATCCTCGCCTCCCTCCAATACATCACGCACCGTCGTCGTGTTGGTCACTTCCAGAGGAACGGAAGGATCGCCGGCGATATCCAGAGATTCGGAAAGCCGGATGTCCCGACTGGAAGAACCTACCAAAATCCGATATGTCCCCCTTTCCGTTTTCCACCCTCCATCCCAATACGAGAATGCACGGGCATCGAGATGGACGGACACTTCCCGTTCCTCGCCCTTCTTCAGGAACACTTTGGCGAACCCCTTCAGTTCTTTTGACGGACGGGGAACGGAACATACAGGTGGAGCAACGTAAAGTTGCGCCACTTCCGCTCCGTCCCTCCTTCCCGTATTCTTTATCCTGAAGAGGATATCGGCACCGTTTCCTTTACGCTCCACGGACAATCCCCGGTACGTGAAGGCCGTATACGAAAGTCCGTGTCCGAACGGAAAGAGTACGTCCATCTTCCGGGTATCGTACCAACGATATCCGACGAAGACGCCTTCCTGATAAAAGACGTTTCGTTTTCCTCCGGGGAACGAGAGGAACGACGGAGTATCCTCCAGACGAAGGGGAAATGTCTCCGCAAGTTTTCCACAAGGATTCGCAAGCCCAAACAGGAGATCGACGGTTGCTTCACCGACAGCCTCTCCCCCAAGATACATGTCAATAATCGCAGACACCTTGTCTTTCCAGGGCATCGTTACCGGACTCCCGCTGGAGAGAACCACAATGGTACGCCTCTGTACCGCGCTGATCCTCTCGACCAACTCGTTCTGGCAGTCGGGTAATCCCAAACCAGTGCGGTCATACCCCTCCGATTCCATCGCCTCGGTCAATCCCACAAAAACGACAACGGCTTTCGCTTTCGCCGCAGCGGCAACCGCCTCCCGAAGCCGTTTAGGGCTCCGCTTTTCGCAATTGTCCTGAATGCCCGGCAAATACTGCACACTATCAGGACACGCATCCACGGCGCCAGAAACAAGATGGCTGTTGATGTGACTCGAACCTCCGCCCTGGTAACGCGGATTCACTGCGAACGGGCCAACGAACAACACGCCGTCGCCACTTTCCAACGGCAACGCCTTGTGCTCGTTCTTCAGAAGGACGGCGCAGGAAGCCGCAATCTCCCTGGCCTCTTGATGATGCTCGTCCTTATCGTACGTTTCCGCCTTTCTTCCCAATCCCTTGTCGATCCAAACAAGAAGTCTCCGAACCGCCTCGTCGAGCACGGATATGGGAAGTTTCCCTTCCTTGACCGCTTGAACGATCTTCTTGTCATTAGATCCGTGGCTGGAAGGCATCTCCAACTCGCATCCCGCCTCCAAGGAAAGAACGCGATCATCCACAGCTCCCCAATCGGACATGACAATCCCGCCAAATTTCCATTCTTTTCGGAGCACGTCGGAAAGGAGCCATGTGTTTTCGGAACTATATGTGCCATTGATCCTGTTGTACGAACACATCAGCGTCCATGGTCCGGCTTCCTTCACTACCTTTTCGAACGCAGCAAGATATATCTCCCGTAATGTCCGCTCGTCCACCTCATCACTGACGCTCATCCGATGCGTTTCCTGATTGTTTCCGGCAAAGTGCTTTACGCTGGTTCCAACCCCATGCTTCTGCACGCCTTTTACGTAGGATACCGCCAACTCTCCGGCAAGATAGGGATCCTCGGAATAATACTCGAAATTCCGTCCACACAATGGACTGCGTTTGATGTTGATCGCAGGTCCAAGAAGCGTATGCACACCCTCGGAAGAAGCTTCCGTTCCCAAATCATCACCGACGCGCTCAAGCAAACCACGGTCAAAACTCGAAGCAAGGGCGGCACCGGAAGGAAAGCAAACAGCCTCCACGCTCCCGACGTACCGATCGTCCTTCTTCTCTTTCTGGGTCCTCAGTCCATGAGGCCCGTCGCTTACCATGACCGCAGGAAGCCCAAGCCGCGCCACAGCCTTGGTGAACCATTCGTCTTCACCTGAACACAATCCGGCCTTTTCCTCAACGGTCAGTTCCTTGAGAAGTTTTTCCACATTCAGATGCATAAGACCACTCCTTTTGGATATTGTACATCATCAGGAGTGATCAATCCATGCATTATTTCAATCCATGCGCATGCGAGTGTGCGACAGACATATACCCTGCAGAAGACGACAGGATCATACCGAACGAACAGATTCGTTATCCTTGTACCCGCGTCGCAAGGAACACAGGCGCAGAAGATCGGATCGACGATGAACATCCGAAAATCTTCCTTTTGTAGTGTTGAACATTATTCGAATACAAGAGCTGAGAAATAAACAAACATGGGTTTTCGTAAGAATAAACAGGCACAAGGGATTCCAGGAATAAACGGACAAGCGGGGATTCCTGGAACTTGGCGAGATGTGTCCGGTATCCCCCGATTGTGTGCGGCTGGTAGCATTTCCCCCCAAGGGCTTTCAGGAAAGAGGCCATTTCCGGCGGCAAGAGGCCGTCAGGCCCATCCATGGTCCTTCTTGATTTGTGGTGGATTTCCACCGTGCCGGTCATCTGAAGCTCGAACAGCGCATCCGCTGTATGGAGCAGGGAACGCCGGTACGGTTCGGTGACCGCCCATATCCTGTTCTCCCCGACCGCGGTGATGATCGTTTCCCATGCCTCATGATTGAAAACCGTTTCGGATCCTTCCGGAAGCATCTTCTCCAGATGCCGAAGGCGGTACCCGTAGGCAGTGATGGTCTTCTGGTAGCCAAGTCTCCTGAGATACGCGATGAGGTTGGCCGCCATCGTTCCGAATGTCTTTCCTTTGTCCTGCATATGTCACCCTCCATTTGGTTCCTGAAGGATAAAATGCGGAGCATGCAAAAGAAAGAGTCGCATATGGTGGCCAGGGTTGGCCTTTTTCTCCAGTTCCCCAGCATTATGGGGGACTGGACATTCCATAAATAATGCTGAGCTCAGCATTAGACCTGGAAGACGGTGAAATACGAAGCGGTCTATCTGCATGCGTATGAGGATGTCCGTTCGGCAAGGCGGGGTCTGAAGGAATATTTCCGGTTTTATAACGAGAACCGGTATCATCAATCCCTGGGATACGAAACACCGGACCAGCGGTATGCGTCATTCCAGGGATACAAAAAGGCGGTGTAATCCCACTCTAATTCATCTGCCCTTTCGGTCTTGATTTTCGGGCCCACTATAGTTCTCAGCCAAGTGATATCCCAAGACCAAAATTGATTGGGCCCGGTGACAGGGATGTGTTTCATGAACCTTTGTTTTGCAGGTTGCCTTGATTCCTGTCGGTGACGGAGTGCATCGCGCTTGCGCAGGATCCTGTACAGCGAGGATACGCTTGCGATATAAGTTCCTTCCTGGGCAAGCGTTGCGACTATCTGCTCGGGTGTATTGTCCCGGAACCGTGGGCTGGAAGCCAATGAAAAGAAGGCATCCTGCTCATTCTGGGTGAGGCTGTGAGCAACCTTTCGGCTACTTCCTTTCCGTTTGTCGCAGAGCCCTTCATGCCGCCAGTTCTGGATGGTTCTGGCAGCGATTCCGAGAAATTCGCAGGTCTTTCTCTGGGAAACGCCGAAAAGCCTTGCCTCATCCACAAAGGCAAGGATTTCGGTATTTTCTTCCTCTGCTATCAGTTGCCCCCGTCCTGATCGAACAGGTCCGGATGTTTTTTTTTGCGTGTAAGCAACACAGCAACCTCGGCCAGGGCTTTTTCCTTCCGGGCAAGCTCCTTTTCCAGACGCTTGTTCTCTTTCCTCAGTGCCGAGTTCTCGTTGCGGATTTCGCCCTGCTTGTCGTTTGCCATACCGGTCAACTCCTGTTCCCACAAGGGAAGGTGCTCGGAGTGCAGGCCTTGCCGTCTCAGCCATTCCCCCAGATCTTCTTCTCCGAGGGTTTTGCTTTCCAGCAGAAGTGCAAGCTTCTCTCCGGGACTCCGCTGGGAAACCGTCGGTTCTCCTGCTGTGTCCAGGTCAAGCTTACCAGCTTTGTGCCGTAGCATCCAGCTGTGTATGGTAGTGGAACTGATACCCGTTTCCTTGGAAACCTGATAGACGCTTTTGTCTCCTCGCTGCAATACTTTCCGGACTACTGAAGCCTGGAATCCTGTTGAATATCTCATGATTTTTTGCCCTCCTAGTGGCGAAAACTATCATGACAGCTAGTGCTGCGGCCTGGACAAGATGATCGGCGAGGAAGATCCTGATTTTCTGTATGTAGGCAACGGGATGATGGACTATGAAAGCATTCCTCAAGAACACACTGAAAGAATGGATAATCTGACTAGGGAACCTCATTACTGCTCATCATGTGAAATCATCTTCTCCAAGTTCATTGGAGAAGATCCGGTTGTCTGTCCGAAGTGCAAGAACGGCGAATACGTGCATAGCTACAATAGCAAGGAAACCTGCGAAACTGAACCACCGCTCACAGAATATGGGGACCCGGATTTTTCCAGAGGGAATTACTTCCGTCCTCGTCGCAAGACGTTCTCTCTGAAATTCCTTGAAGCGGGATTTTGGGACTGAATCCGTCTCTCTTTATCAGGTATGCTATCATGGACCTTGAACAAGCTACAGCTTTCCCATACATTCAAGAGATATCTGAAACCTTGAAATAACCATTCACGTATTTCCGATTGATGGTATAATGAAGGAAAGAAAAATTCATTAAGGTAAGAGTAATGGCAGTCGCTTATATCAACCCTGAGATTATCAGATGGGGAAGAACAAGATTGGATATACCTCAACAAGTCGTAGCAGATATGATGCATGTCAATGTTGATAAGTATCTGTCTTGGGAAACTGGTGAAGCTTCCCCCACCATTAATCAGGCCATGGATATCGGCAATATCCTCAAAATCCCTTTCGGGTACCTCTATCTATCCACTCCTCCCGAGGCTGATAAACTGCCTATTACAGACTTCCGCACCATCAAGGATCTGCGGTTTCAGGATGCAAGCATTGATCTACGTGATATGATCAATATCGTCCTTCGGCAACAGGAATGGTATTCGGCCTATAATAAAGAAGAGGGAAAGTTCCCTCTCGGTTTTATCGGATCGTTCAGCCTTACAGGCCCTGTACATACTGTTGCTGCAGATATCCGAGAGACTCTGGATTGGCCTGAAAACCTCTTCTCCACTGTTCATTCCAGACCTGATTACCTCAGAACCATCATTGATATCTGCGAGAAAGCGGGAATCACGGTTATCAGAAGTGGTGTTGTTGGAAACAACACTCACCGCAAATTGAGCATCTCTGAATTCCGGGGCTTTGCCCTCTGCGGTGAGTACAGTCCCTACATCTTCATCAATTCCAATGACTGCTATGCCGGGCAGATCTTCACCCTCGCCCATGAACTTGCTCACTTGTGGTTCGGAAAGAGCGGGATATCGAACCTGAACCCCGATGATCAGGAACTTGATGATTTTCAGCACCTGGAAAGAACCTGCAACCGGATTGCAGCAGAATTACTGGCACCTGAACCGTTCTTACCAAAGAAAACTCCGGCAATAGATTACCAGCAGATCATTCAGCTATCCAAGGATTTCAAGATCAGCACGATTGTTGTCATGAGAAGATTATTGGACACGAAGGTGATTACAAGAGAGAACTTCTTCGAACTCTATGATCAGATGATTGAAGAGAACGCCATCCTTGAAAAACCGAGAGCCGCCAGCAGTTCCGGTGGTGGCAACTTCTATAACACATTTTTTGCAAAAAACGGAAAATCCTTTACAGATGCGGTGATTTCGAGTATTCAGGAACGAAGGCTGCTTTATAGGGATGCGGCGGATCTGCTCGGTGTGAGTGTTCCGGTCGTGTACAAGCTCATCGATAGGCGGAGCTTCTCGTGATCACATATTGCCTTGATTCCAATGTTTATATTCAGTCACATCGCTTTGAGTATGCCCATGATATCGTCCCCGGGTTCTGGAACTGGCTTGATCATTTGGTCGAAGAACGATGCATCTTCTCGCCTTCATTCGTCTATAAGGAACTCACGGACAATAAAGCAGATGACTTTCTCTCTCACTGGGTCAAGGAGAGGAAATCCTCTGGCTTGTTTCTCGATCCCGATCCTGATATTCAGATCAGGTTCTCAAAAATCGCTGATTACGTCACCCGTTCCTATGAGGCAAAGAACTCCGAGATTTTTCTCCAGAAGGCTGACGCCTGGATAATTTCGTATGCTGCTGTTCATGGGTTCACTGTCGTCACCCAGGAGGCACTAGTCGGTCTTGGAGCAAAAAAGGTAAAGATCCCGAACATCTGTCAGGTATTCGGCGTCAATTACGTCGACACCTACACATTCCTTCGCAGGACCGGGGCTCAATTCCACTAGAGTTACCCCGTCGTCGCAATCGAATCATACTCCACAGCAGCGGAAAGCACCTGCTCGTACTGTATCGGTGGTTACTATTCGGAGTTCGACGAATTCAGGCGAACGACCTATATCTGCTGATAAGTTCGCGCAAATTGTGACACTATAGGCCAAACACCTAGTCAAAGAGACTTTCTATATCGGTCTCTTCATTCTCAATGATGGTCTTCCCATCTGTGAGATTGAGTTCAGCATATCTTGCGTGACATCACAGGGAACAGGCACTTCTGTCCGGTGCAGGTGTCAGGGAATGCCCGGATGAAACCATGGAACATGAATGTGAACTTCTCACAAAAGTTACACTCAAACCTAAATATGCTTTAACTTCCCAGTTTTTTGACACTAAAAAAAGGCTCTCAGCGACTTCGATAAAATAATTTTTTACAAAGCAACAATATTCCGCGTCAGGCTATCGTGAGTTTTAAGACTTTTTATACTATAAATCCATTTCGGTCATCCGCTTGCGTGGGCGACCTCTTTTCTTGGGATGCTTCTTTCGGGAAACATAGTCGGGAGCACACCCTTGGGGGACCTCGAATCCGAAGGCTTCACAGATGTCCAGTTGCTTACCCACAAACGGGGTGGCATCTCTGTCCGGATACTTCTGCATCATAACATCCGACCGGATGACAGCAAAGGAGGCCCTGCTGCTGTACAAGTCCCGTGACAGTTCTGAGAAACTGTTCTCCGCGGACAAGACGTTCACGGGAAGCAGGGCTGAGAGGATCCAGACCGAGCGGTCGCTCCGCTCGAAGGTGTTCATAGAATTCATTGCGCTCATCATCAGAAGCCTGATTTATGGGCGCATCTGCGAGCATGTGGAGGCCGTCGGGATCAGGCGCAACTATATGAACGTCGTCTCTGTCATCTCCGAGCTTGAGAAGATGGAGATGGTCAGGACCGGCGACGGTGTCTACCGCATCGACCATGCGATCACCGCCAAAATCTCTGTGCCGATCTCGCACTTTCACTCTCCTTACGGGTACCAAGCCCGCATCACATACATCCCTCAAAACCGCTTTATCATCAAGTTGATTCTTCCAGAATATCTTGTTGTTCTGCAAACAGTTGCTCAAATTGATAGTGCACATCTATAAATCTCAC
>JBAXYP010000018.1:0-13193 GCA_041670725.1 Sphaerochaetaceae bacterium | reverse complement strand
TTTGGTGGCGTTGTATTGCGCCTTGCTGGCCGTCGGATCGTACATCCGCTTTCCGCTTCCTCCCGTACCCATCACGCTTCAGACAATGTTCGTGATGCTTCTGGGGCTGACGACATCGTGGAGTGTGTCACTGGAAGCGACACTCCTCTATCTTTTCCTCGGAGCCATAGGACTTCCGGTGTTCACCGGCGGAGGAGGGCTGGGAGCCTTGGTCGGACCGACCGGAGGTTTCCTGTTCGCGATGGTCGTCGCGGCTCCCGTCATCTCCCTCATCGTAACGAACCCGAAACGCCGTGGTCTTGGATGGGACATCGCCGCAGTGGTCGCGGCGGAACTTATCATCTATGGCATCGGTGTTCCCTATTTGAAGTACAACCGGAACATCGGTTGGAATACGGCGTTCAAAGTAGGGATGCTTCCCTTTCTTCCAGGAGACGCGTTGAAGGCGACGGTCGCCATTCTCCTTGCGAAAACGTTCCGTCAAAGAATAGAAGACTTCGTAAACCCCAGATGACAGAACCACGTATCTATGAGTATACTTTGCAATATGAGCGACTTTGAGAGCGATCCATACGTAGACGATTTGCTTGCCACGTACAACAGGGCGAAAGGACAAGCCCAGTTCTATCTTCTGAAACGGATTCCCGAAATGAAGGCGATGCAAAGACTTTCCGGAGACATCATGGAATTGATGTTCCCCGGCAGAAGTGGAGATTGCCCGGAAAACTGTACTCTCGGCACCGTGGTGCGTCAGGAACTTCAGGAGATCGGCAGCATCCTTCAGGAACAGATCATGATAGCCTATAACTACGACAAGCCAGAGGAGGATGAGGCGACGCACAGAGCGAAAGCGACGGAGGACGTCATCGCTCTGTGCAAGGCGTTTCCCGCCATACGAAGGATGCTGAAACTCGACGCCAGCGCAGGATTCGATGGAGATCCGGCGGCCGGTTCCGTCCGTGAAGTGATTCTCAGTTATCCGTTCATGAAAGCCATCACCATCTACCGCATGGCACATGCCTTGTATGTACGGAAAGTGCCGCTTATCCCCCGTATGCTCACCGAACTTGCCCACGCGGAGACAGGAATCGACATCAACCCCGGCGCGCAAATCGGACAATCGTTCTTCATCGACCACGGTACGGGAGTCGTCATCGGCGAGACCGCCATCATCGGAGACCATGTGAAAATGTACCAAGGCGTCACTCTTGGCGCATTGAGCTTTCCGAAAGATGCCTGTGGAATGTTGATCAGGGGGACGAAACGCCACCCTACCATACAGGACAATGTGACGATCTACTCCCACGCGACGATCCTCGGTGACATAACCATCGGGGAAAACGCCGTCATCGGTGCGGGTGTCTGGATCAAGAACGACGTGCCTCCGGACACCATGGTGATGCTTGATCCTCCGAAGATTATCTACAGGGATCTCTCGAAACGGAAAGAAGCCGACTGCTTGCCCCGTCTTTCCTGACGGGAACGTCGGAATCCAGACGCACTTTCATTCCGCCCTTTTCAAATACGACGGGAAGCAAATCCCCCCGACGGGCGAACGGCGGCGCGTCCAGCACGCGGACATCGAGATAGTTGCCCGTCGTTCCATACCAGAATCCGCCCTTGCGCTGTTCGAGAATCACTTCGGCGCACTTGCCGCCTTGACGTTCCTTGTACGCCTGATGGTGCCGTTCCGCCAGCTCCCGAAGTATTTTTGCCCGCTCATCCCGTATGGACTCAGGGACCCTGTCTTTCGCCGTATACAAAGGAGTGTCCGGTCGTGGCGAAAACGGGAAAACGTGCAACATGGAAAAATCATACTGCCGAAAAAAATCATACGTTTCCTGGAATTCCGCATCTCCCTCGGACGGAAGACCGGTGATTACATCGGCGGCGAGGAAGGGATCATCCTTCATTTCCCGCAGACGCATGATGATCGTGCCGATCCGGTCCATGTCATTGAATCTATTGACTCTGCGAAGCACCTTTCTACTTGCCGACTGGACGGGAATGTGGAAATGCGGTTGCATCCGATAATCGGCAAACGTGTCGATCAGACGATCGTCCACATGGTCCGGTTCCATTGAACTGAGACGGAGGCGGACGTCCGATCCCAGATGCAGAAGAAGTTTTTCCACCAATGCGCCCAAACCTTCCCCACGATGATCGTACATCGTCAGATTCACTCCGGTGAGCATGATCTCGTGGAATCCTTCCTCCTCCAGACGAAGCGCCCTTTGCACGACGACCTCCGCATCGAGATCAAGTGCTTTCCCCCTGGCCACGTGGACCCTGCAGTAGGCGCATGCGTTGTCACAACCATCCTGAATCTTCAGATACGCCCTGCTATGGTAGGAGAACGAATTGGCATCGAACGCAAAACGATCCGTCGTCCCTCCGCGATATGTCCGCACGGCAGCATGCAACTCCATCCCCTCATCAAGTTTCCCCTCAAGGTAGGAAGGCAAGCCCATGAGACTCGCTTTTCGGTCCAAAGAATATACCGTGACGTTGGGGGAGAGGGCTGACAATTCCCCCGCATTGAGTTGCGCATAGCAACCGGTGACGATCACGGGAGCGTTCTCGGCGAACTTTCGGATCATTCTCCTGCATTTCTGTTCGGCCTTACTGGTTACCGTGCAAGTATTGACGACGTACAAATCCACATCGGATTCTTCGTCGACGACAAAGAATCCCGCTTTGGAGAACGCATCGGCCACAGCTTCGCTTTCCGCCTGATTCAACCTGCATCCCAGCGTGTATACGCAGACGTTCATGATTCCTGATCTTTCAGTTCCTGCATGACGACATCGAGCGCCCCCTTCAGGCTCATACGCATCTGCTTCGCATACGGATTGTATCGCTGGAGGTCATAGAACAATTGAATCGGATCGTTGCAGGTTTGCTCCACGATGGACATCAACAGTTTATACCCGGTCGTGGCAAGCCTGGTGTCTTTCAACTCCAACTCATCCAGCGTACGGCCGACGAAATGGGTGATGCCCTGACTCCACGCCGCCTCCCTGTCATGCTCGTCACACGTCATTCGGATGACGTCAAGCCCCCATTTTTCGAACAAGGATACCCATTCGTTGACGACAATCACCGGACAAGAGAGCGGGCAGACAACCATAGGCAGCCCCTTAATGCCGTCCTTTCCCGAATCCGGTCCGAACATCGGATGCGTCGCGATGGTGTAGATCGCCTTGCTGAACTTCTTGTCCATCACCTCTGCGGGATACGTTTTCACCGAACACGTATCCATTACCAGCGTACCCGGCCTGATCCCGTCCTTCACCCGCTCGATCACCTCTGAAAAACTGGAAATGGCGACGCAGAAGAAAATGACGTCGCAGGAAAGAAGCGTTTGCTCATCGACCATCGTCACTCCCTCGATGGGAGGTTTCTGATGGAGGCTGTATCCGTAAACATCCAGTCTCTGCATGGACAGTTGGCGCGCCCAAAAGGATCCAAAACGCCCTAACCCGTATACTCCGATTCGCATGCGGCCATTCTACAATAGAATCCAACTATTTATCAACGAACCGAATCGTGCTACACTTTTTGCACGAATGAGTGCCATACCTGTAAAGGGTTGCTCATATGAGGAGAATTACATGACTTTTGCAGAAAAAATGATCAGGAAGGCCGTCGCGGCCCAGAAACGGCTGGTGTTGGCGGAAGGAACCGAACCGAGGACATTGCAAGCCGCTCGGAAGATCAAGGATCAGAAGATCGCGAAGAACGTGATTTTGGTCGGCGAGGTCAACGCGGTGAAAGAAGCCGCCAAAAAGGTGGACGTATCCGTGGATGACATGGAGATTGTCGATCCGGCGAAAAGTCCCAATTTGGATAGATACGCCACGGAGTACTATGAACTGCGCAAAGCGAAGGGGATGACTCCGAAACAGGCCCATACCGACATTCAGGACATTCTCCGCTGGGGAGCAATGATGGTTCGTCTTGGAGACGCCGACGCTTTGGTCAGCGGAGCCGAGTCCACGACAGCCGATCTGCTTCGTGCCGCGTTCACCATCATCAAATGCAAACCGGGCGTAAAGTATGCGTCCTCCTGCTTTGTCATGGTGACAAACAAAAAGAATTATGGTGTGGACGGTTCGTTCATTTTTGGGGATTGCGCGACCATCCCCAACCCGACCAGTGAGCAACTTGCGGACATCGCCGAGGAATCGGCCGAATCTTGCAGGACATTCCTTGAGGTAGAACCGTGCATTTCCTTGCTTTCCTACTCCACCAAAGGATCCGCGAAAGGCGAATTGATCGACAAGGTTACCGCCGCCGTAGCCATGCTGCACGAGAAGGATCCCGACCTCAATGTCGACGGAGAGTTGCAACTGGACGCTTCGATCGTTCCGTCCGTCGCCGCGAAGAAAGCGCCGGACAGCAAGGTCGCAGGCCATGCCAACACACTGATCTTCCCCGATCTCCAAGCGGGAAACATCGGGTATAAATTGGTGCAACGACTTGCCGGCGCCGAAGCGTATGGACCGGTGCTTCAGGGATTTGCAAAGCCCTGTTCCGACCTTTCCCGAGGATGCTCCGTCGAAGACATCGTCATCACCTGTGCCATCACGTTAAGCCAAGCCGCCGCAAACTGAATTTCCCGATTTTTCTGACAAAGAGCCGTGTCATGAGGACACGGCTCTTTTGTTGCGGGACGCCGTAGGCACATTGCCCCGTTTCCGCTAGGATGGTGAGCATGAAAGTGCATGAAGTCAACGTACTGGATGGCACAAAACCGATCGGGACGATCATTTGGGCGTTGGCGTGGCCTGCAATCCTGGAACAGGTGCTCCAAGTAATGGTCAATTATGTTGACTCGGCCATGGTGGGGTCTCTCGGAGCCTCGGAAACCGCAGCCATTTCGGTCAATTCCTCCACCATCTGGCTGGTCAACGGTCTGATGAACGCACTGGCCATCGGTTTCTCCGTATTGATGGCACGTCATCTGGGTTCCGGTAACAGGGGAATGGCAAAAAACGTGGTACGACAGGCCATCGCCTGCGAAAGCATGTTTGGGCTGGGGACGACCGTCATCATGCTGGTCGTAAGCAAATTCCTTCCTTCATGGCTCCATGCCGATCCCACGATCAGAGAAAAGGCGACGTCATACATGTGGTGGATCTCCGCAGGATATCTTCCTACGATGCTGATGATCGGACTCAGTGCATTGCTCAGGCTCTCAGGAGACACCCGCACGCCTCTCTATCTCAACGCGCTGAACAACCTTTGCAATATCATCCTCAATTTGTTTTTCATCTTCCCCCGCTTCCGTTTTTTAGGAATCACCGTCTCAGGTTTCGGATTGGGCGTCAAAGGAGCGGCCATGGCCACTTCCATCGCAGCGACCATCACCGCCGTATCGCTCCTTGTCACATTGAAACAACCGCAAAGGAACATCCAATTGGAAAAAGGAAGTTGGAAAACCGATTCCGCGGTACAGAAGACGGCCCTCATCCTCTCCCTTCCCATCGCGCTGGAACGATCCACGCTGAGCCTCGGGCAAATCGCATTGACGGCGATGATCACCAGACTCGGCATTACCGCCCTCGCAGCCCATTATCTGGCGAACACGGCCGAGCAGATCACCTTTCTGCCTCCGTCGGGATTCGCCACGGCGGCAACCACGCTGGTGGCGCAGTCGCTTGGTTCGGGAAACGAAAAACTGGCCAAGCATTATGCGGACACCTGTACGCTGTGGGGTTTTATCCTGATGACCTGTATGGGAGCCCTTATGTTTCTTTTCGCACCACAACTTATCGGTATTTTTACCGCAGATACGGCGGTCATTCTCCTTGGTTCGGCCGTTCTGAGGATCGAGGCGTTCGGAGAGCCCGGTTTCGGACTTTCCCAGCTCGTTTTCGGCGTTCTCCGTGGTGCGGGCGACACAAAAATCCCGTTCTTCATTTCTTTGCTGGGCATGTGGATAGTTCGAATTCCATTTGCATGGATTCTTCTTAAGACAACAGCACTCGGGTTGAAAGGCATCTGGATCGCGATGATGACGGATCTCACCATCCGCGGAATCGTCAGTTGGGTGTATTATCGGAAGGGACGCTGGAAACATATCTGGAAAACGCATTCGTGAGGGAAAGCAAAGCGTCCCAATCCAATTCCTCCCCCCTACAGGACGGAGAAACGCCACTTTCATCAAGGATGGAAGACACTCCGGAAGCAAGAATCGTCTCTCCGATTTTTCCGCACAGCAGATTGTTCCTGATTGTCTTTCTCCGTTGGGCAAACAGATCCCGGACCACCATGAGGAAATTTTCCTTCAGCCCAGCCGGGATTCTTCCTTCCTTCCTGCGCTCGAACAACAGTACGCTGCTCCGTACGTTCGGTTCCGGATAAAAGCATCCCGCCTTGATGGCGAATCGGATCAGCGGCTGATAATCCATTTGGCAAAGGATGGATAGTGTCGACCATTCTTTCGATCCAGGAGATGCGCAGATGCGTTCCGCTACCTCTCGCTGCAGAGTAAAAATCATTCGTTCCGGTCTCCGAGGACTTTCCATTAATTGAGCAAGGCAAACGGAACCGATGTTATACGGAAGATTCCCGCAGATCCGCTTCGGCACGGTCGTCTGTTCCTTCATCGTACTCAGTACATCCCCCTCAACCAACGTGAAGGACGGTTCGTCAGGAAAGGCGAATTCCCGAAGCACACGGCAAAATCCATGGTCGATCTCGAACCCGGTCACCGAGGCTCCCCGTCCGAGCAGTTCCTTGGTCAAGGAACCGATCCCCGGACCGATCTCCCATACGGTCATTCCACGCTGAACGTCAAGCTCATCGACAATCCGGGAGCGAATCGTCGGAGAAATCAGAAAATTCTGACCGAACTTCTTGCACATGGCCAAGTCCTGAGCTTCCAGCAACAGTTTGATCGCCCCTGGGGAATCGTAATTGAAATTCCAGATCATATGACCGTTTCCTCACCTTCCGAAGAATGACCTTAGCATATCCGAGTAAAGGAAACGTGGTCAACAGAATGATGAGAAAGACCACATAGCCCCTCCAATCGATTGCGCATTCCTCATAGTGAGACGCAAATGAAAACAACAGCAACAACAATGCTTCCGTCCGCTCCAGTATCCACGGGAAAAACGCAACCGGAAGCAGGGAAAGAAGAGAGAAACACAAAATCAGTTTGACCAGAAACGAAGCGGGCCCTGAAAGCGGAATGGAAAGGAGATTCGCGCTTCCCAAGAGAAGCAATGTGGAGGAAGCGGTAAACCCGACGACCAATGCCCCTCGGAGCAATGGTCGAAGATACGGGTGATACAGAGGGGCGAGCGTTTGGAATGCAACGAGGGCCCCGTACGCCTGATGGCTCAGCAAAAAACCAAGCGTCTTGCAAGAACAGGGAAATACCGCCATCTGGACGCACAACGAACACAACCAAGCGAAAAGTCGCGCGTACCGTCGTCTGCCGATCGCCATCAGGAAAACGTAGAGCAACACCGCACGGATCAAAGACGGCTTCGGTCCGACCAAAAGGACAAAAGCCAGAGCAAAAAGCAATCCGACTGTTTTTCCCGCAAGATATCCGAAAAACCGGCCTGCAACGCAGGACCCCAAGGAAGCCACAAACCCGAGGTGCATTCCCGAAAGTGCGAGAATATGGCTGCAACCGCTTTGCAACGCCATGTCTTTCAGGGGAAACGCATCGTTGTCGCTTTGCCCAAGAAGCAACATATAGGACAGCGCCCGGGTTGCTGGATCCTTGATACGTGAACGCAACAGGTTTCTCAATCGTCGCATCAGAACAAAACGGATCTCTCCGAAATGGGGAAGATAAGAAACCGAGAGTTCATCGGCGGCAAAAAAGATCGGGTCAACAAACGAACCACGGACGGAAATCCATGTCCCGTAAGGGAGCGGGACACTAATGTCCGCGTAGATCGTGATCAATCCTTTCGCCGATGCGAAACGGACATCTTCCCCACCGCAACGGCGAAGTCTGAGACGGACCACATCCCCGCCGTTACGCGTCCCTGCACTGTCGTCATCGCAGATTCCTTCCAAAATTACCACGTCCTCCTGCGGCAGTCCCAGCGATATGGATCCCAACGCCTCGCTCTGCGACGCGACGACGTAGAGGCTGAAAAAGCCCCAGCACAGCAGTGCAACCGCCCGCTTTGCGAAAGGGAATCGCAGAGAAAAAAAAGGAATTGGAACAAAGAAAAGAAACGCGGCAAGCAAAGGCCGTCCGAGAAAGGGACTTCCCGTATAGGCAAAAAACACCAACGATGATACGAAAGCGGGGAATGCCACGCCGAGGATCCAACGACTCATGCAAAGGATACCGCAGAAACCGGCCATATGCTTCACCGCATGTCAACACCCTCTATCGTAACTACAATAGAAAAAGCACGACGTTCCGATCGATTCCAAGACATCATTTCGGAAAAACGAAATTTCTTTTTCCTCTCGCATGAAAAGGGAAGGAAACCTTCCAAACGCGTGTTCTTACAAGGCGCAGAGCAGTCCCAACAACGGTCCGTCGACCTTTGCGTCAAGGATATCGTCCGCCAGACGCACGGAAAACAATTCGGGATGTTTGATTTTCCCTGTTACTTTTCCGTACCATTCGTAGGTCGCCTTTTGATGGACACCGGCAAAGGCAATGAGCAAAGATTTCAACTGAGGATCCGTCCATGTGAACCTGAATTCCTTCTTGATGATTTTGTCGGCGAGATCGTCATGCCCCATCGCCTCCAAACTGGTGAGAAAATCCTCTACGGCGAGCAGGGACGAATCGATCTCAACCATCGCGGACGAAACGTTGTTTTTCAATTCGCTCTTTTCCTTTATGGCCACCGCCGAGGCGACATCCCTGCGTGAGATGAACCTCCAGAACACTATCGAGATGACGATGCTTACCGCCAGTTCGTCCACCATGGGAACAGGGTCTCTGACGGCCAGCGAACCGAAAAAATATACGGCGAGAAACACGGCCGTCGTAGCGAGAAGTCTGGGAATATATCGCTTGTTCATGATCCATTCGTCAACGGCATAGTCGATGTCGGAGAAAAGGGCGATGCTTATCTCATCCCGCGCATGCTGGTCAAGCGGCGCGTCGCTGCGAATAACCACATTTTCCTGTGGATCCATCTTTCCTTCCCCCAAATAGGGAGAGACGTACAGATCCTGCAACTTGGTCCGGTGTATCCTATAGGCATTCATCAAAGTGCCTTCTCGAATTCGGCATTGATGGAGGACACTTTGGGTTCAAGATCCTCTCGTTTGCCCGAGAGGAACAAATAGTACTTGATCTTCGGCTCCGTACCCGAAGGGCGCACCACCAGCTTTTCTCCCGTAACGAAACGAATGATCACCACATCGCTCTTAGGAAGTCCCGTCCCTTCTTTCAAAAGATCGGTAAGCGAGGAAATGTTTCGTCCGGCGATCATCTCTCCCGGTTTGCGCCTGCGGATGTCTTCCATGATGGACTGCATCCGCCGTTTGCCCTCTTCACCCGGATACGCTCTGGTGAACACCGTCTCCGCACTGTATCCGTATTCCTGATAGATGGCATCCAGACGATCCTGAAGGGATATTCCCTGTTTCGCGTAAGAGCACACCATCTCAACCGCGGCAAGAGAACTGGAGACGGCATCCTTGTCTCTGACCGCGGACACTGTAAGGAATCCATAACTCTCCTCGCAGCCGAACAGGAAATATCGTTCTTTGCTCTTCGGATTCTCCAACCGATCGATCTGCTCGGCTATGTATTTGAATCCGGTGAGCACATCCTTTTCGATGCCGCCGTTCTTCTCTGTGATCCGTTTGATCAAATCGGTCGTCACGATGCTCTTGACCACCACGGGCACCCGCGGATCCTTGTGCAGTTCCTTCGCCGTATGGATCAGATAATCGCAGAGAAGCGTACCGATCTGGTTGCCTGAAAGTAATTGATATTCCGTCTTTTCCTTGTCTTTCGGGATGGCGATCCCCATACGATCGGCGTCGGGATCGGTGCCGATGACGATATCGGCTTTCTCCTTCTTCGCCAAGGCGATCACTTCCGTCATCGCTTCCGCACTCTCGGGATTCGGAAGTTTCACCGTGGGGAAATCGCCGTCGGGGAGTTCCTGATCCTTGACAACGACAGTCCTGATGCCCAAACGTTTCAGTAAATGGACGATCGGCACGTTTCCCGAACCGTGAAGCGGGGTGTACGCTACCGTAATGGGGCTGTTCTGCACCAAAGCCGGTCTCCTGAGGCTGCAAAGCGCCATATGGTAGTATGCTTCATCCACCTTTGGCGAGACGTGCTTCAGCAATCCGCTTTTTCTGGCTTCTTTCTCGTCGAAACGTTTGATACCTTCCGCCAAAACGGCGTTCGCCAACGCGGCGATGCCAACATCGTCAGGAGGAGTGACCTGCCCCCCGTCGCCTGAATACACTTTGTATCCATTGTAGAAGGCAGGATTATGGCTTGCCGTGACGACGATACCCGCCGTCGCCTGAAGATACCGGACGGAAAAACTCAACATCGGCACGGGATGCAACGTATCGAACAATCGGACGCGAATATTGTTGCCAGCCAGCACCAACGCCGCGGAAAGGGCGAATTCCTTACTGAAATGCCGACTGTCATAGGCGATGACCACCAAGGGATCTCTTGCATGCCCGAGAAGATATTCGGATAATCCTTGGGTGACTTTTTCCACCATGAACGTGTTGATCCTGTTGGTACCGCCGCCGATGACGCCACGCATGCCGGCCGTTCCGAAGCTCAGTGTGGTATAAAACCGATCATTCAGGTCTTCCCAATCACCTTTTTCCAAACTCCGATTCACCTCGTCGCGGAAACATGGCGTCCGTTCCGCTTCCACATACACCAGCGCCCGCTTCCTCAGTTCCGCCTCATTGTATCCCATCGATACGCCCCTCTACATCGGCTATTGTATCACAGATGACTTTCCTGTCCAATTTCTCCAGTTCTCCCCTCCCACGGAACCCCCATGACACCAATGCGACGGCACATTCTGCGGCATTGGCGAACCACCAATCCACCTCGCTGTCCCCGACGTAGAGGATACGTTCCCTCTCAAGACCCGTCGCCGTGAGAAACTGATCAAAGGCCCGGGGATCCGGTTTATGGGGAACACCTTCCGTCATTCCTTGGACGAAGGCGAAAGGGATGCCCGGGAAAAGCTTGGAGACGATCATATCAACGAGCTCGTTTGCTTTGTTGGAGAGGATACCCAAGGAAATCCCTTTTGCGGAAAGAAGACAAAGAAGATCCAAGACCCCCGGATACGGCCTGCTGTACACACAGGCATGCCCTTCGTAGTACTCGATGAGGATACGATAAAGCTCTTCCAGTCGGCTTTCGGAAACCATACGGCCGGACAATGCCAATGCCCCGCGGAGAGCTTTTGCGAGTCCCTGTCCCACCACCATCTTGGTTTGTGCGTCGTCAATAGGGGACAAATGTTCCGCGATCAAAGCCGTGTTGATCGCTTCCCTGATGTCACGAATCGTATTCACCAGCGTACCATCCAAGTCGAACAACACGCCTTTGCCATGCGTTTGCATGGGAGAAGTATGGCAGATGCTGTTCTCTTGCTCAAGGGATTCTGATATGATGAAGATATGCAGACTATCACAATAGAAAGCGGGAAGGAGAAACAGTTGCTCCGCCACCACCCATGGGTGTTCTCCAAAGCGATCGTACCGGGACAGCATCCCGTTGAAGGACCGTGCAAGGTTCTTACCAGTGAAGGGCGTTTCATAGCCTGGGGTTGGTATGATGAGAAGAGCCATATTCCGCTTCATCTGCTGTCCTGGAACGAAGGGGACGTCATTGACGAGTCATGGTGGAAGCGGAGAATTACCGAAGCGGTGTTTCGTCGCGCCATGTTCTTTAGCGACAAGAAAACCCCGACCACTACGTTCAGGATTCTCTTCTCCGAAGCCGACATGCTACCAGGACTGGTGGCCGACGTGTATGGTTCGATGATCCGAATCATCATTTCCAGCCACATTGCATGGGGCAAGAAAGAGCTGGTGACCCAAACGCTCCAGGAGTTGTTGCATCCGAGTCTGCAGGTGATCACCACGGACAGCGCGTATACGGGCGTCGAAGCCCTTCCCGGCGGTGCGTTGTTCTGGAAAGACGACGGCTTCTTCACTCCAAACGGCAAACTTCCCGCAGTAAGATTCCGCGAAGACGGACTGTTGTATGAAGTGGTCCCGGGCATGGGACAGAAGAGCGGATTCTATTGCGATCAAAGGGAAAACAGAAGCATCGTCGAACCGTACTGCAAAGGAGCGAACGTACTGGACGCATTTTGCTATACGGGAGCTTTCACGCTCCACGCACTTCGAGGCGGCGCAACGCATATCGATTGTTTTGACTCCAGCGAGGATGCATTGCGGCAACTCCTGTACCATATCCACATGAACCAGAACGAAGGGACGATTCCCCAAAACAGCAGGGAAAAAGTGGAAACGAAACAATGCAACGTATTCGAACAGATGCGCGACATTCCCAACGGCACCTACGATGTGATGATCCTCGATCCTCCGAAACTCGCACAAACGAAAAGCCAAGCGGAAGCGGCATCCAGGGCATACAAGGATCTCAATCGCCTTGCCATGGAACGGATCAAACGAGGCGGAATCATCGCGACATTCAGTTGCAGTGGAGCCATCACCAGCGAAATGTTCCGAACCATCCTGGCGTGGAGTGCGCAGGATGCGGGGAGGGAGGTTCAGATCCTCCACATCCTCGGGGCGGGAGAAGATCATCCGATCCGTCTCTCCTTCCCCGAATCGGAATATCTCAAAGGCTTCGTGCTCCGAATCCTCTGATCGTGATCACGAGGCCATCGGAGATGGAGTTGAGTCGTCATCGTCCATAGTATGACCGACGAGACTCCATAAAAGCCGGACAATGGACAACGCTTCAGTGACCGCTTCGGACAAGTCCTCCACCACCCCTTCCCCACCGTCCAGCGCACGAAGTTGAATGCCGTAAGTACTCATTACGGGAACCGATTCAAAGAACACGAGATGCCCTGGCATCGTCTTCACCGCATTGTACTTGCAATGCCGGAATTCTGCGACACCATCCTTTGAAAGAGACGCACAGGCGCCGAAAAGCCTACAGATCAACGGACGAGCGGCATATACCTTGCAATGGTGGGGGTTCTCCGGAT